>CAZUUO010000001.1:0-5567 GCA_964622665.1 uncultured Gammaproteobacteria bacterium
ATGAGGGGGATGATGCGTGATACCCCGAGTTCGCTTGCTTTAGAAACCACCAACTCAAACATGTCTTTTTTAATAATCGCGAGTGCGAGTGTCACTGTTCGTTTTGGTTGCACACCGGCGTGTTCTTTTATAATAGTCCCTTTGAGTTGTTTGCTACTCAACTGCGTAATGGCGATTGTTACCACTATTCCCTCTTCTACCACTTCAATATATTCACCAACTTCCAAACATAAAACCCGCACCATGTGATGGAGCGTGTGGGTGTCAGTAATAGTAACGGTATTCCCACTGCGAATAAGTGGAACAAAAAAACGATGAATTTTTTTACTCATAGCGTAAACTTTCAATAGGATTCTTTTGTGCTGCGTTGCGTGCTGGGAAATATCCAAAAATTAATCCAACACCCATCGACATCATCATCCCCAGCACTAAAGCGTTTAATGGAAAGACAAATTGCCAACTTGCCGCAACTGTTTGTGCTAACACAATCGCCAATATCCATGAGATAGTTGTTCCTAGTGTAATACCGATTGCACCTCCCAAAGAAGTCAACATAATTGCTTCTAATAAAAATTGGTTACGAATATCGATATTGGTTGCGCCAATTGCTTTGCGTAACCCAATTTCACGGGTACGTTCTGTTACGGACACGAGCATGATGTTCATAATTCCAATCCCACCCACCACCAATGAAATTGCTGCCACCATGGTAAGGAATGAAGTAAGAACTGACGTAATTAATCCTAAACGGTCAGCAAGGTCAGCTTGTGTTTGCACAAAGAAATCATCCTTTTCTGGATCATCAATATCATGCATCGAACGTAAGGTTGCTTCGATATCAGCCACAACATTGTCGATATTCTTTTCGTCATCTGCTTCAACCATCAAACGATGTACATACTTAATACCAAAAACATATTGCTGTGCTGTGGTATACGGAATAATGACGGTATCATCAAAATTAATAAATGATGATTGTCCTTTGTTTGGTAAAATCCCAATAACGGTAAAATATCTATTTTTAATTTTTACTCGTTCTCCTAATGCATTTTCAGTCCCAAATAATTCATCACGAACTTTTTGGCCGATCACCGCAACTTCACCACGTCCTTTTACATCACTATCAGTTAAAAATCTTCCCTCTTCAGTTTCTAAATCAAACAATGGTTGCAATCCTTCATTTGCCCCAAAAATAGTGACGCGATATGTTTCACTGCGATATTCAGCGGCATCTCCACCAAAAATAACTGGCACTACTCGTTTTAAATTGGGGACATTTTCTTTTTTCTCTAATGCCTCAACATCTCTAATTTTTAATGAATCAGACATCGTCTGCGCTCCATCAGTTGGACCTTTTGGCTCACGTCCCGGAACAACGGTAATAGTACGTGTTCCAATTCCTTGAATTTCAGACTGAATCAAATTACTTGCCCCTTGACCCAGTGACATAATCACCATGATGGAAGTAATACCAATAATAATACCGAGCATTGTTAATACTGCGCGTGTTTTATTTGCGCTTACTCCTTGCCACGACGTCTTGATGAGTTGTGATGCATTCATATTATTTTTCGTAATGTGCGACCCGTGGCGCCACTTTTTCTTCACGTTCTACTTCACCGTCCATAATGCGAATAATGCGTTCTGCATATTGTGCGGTTGATGTTTCATGGGTAATCAACAAAATAGTGTGGCCATGTTTTTTATGCAATTCATCAAACAAATCCATGATCAATTTTCCTGATTTTGAATCAAGGTTTCCCGTTGGTTCGTCAGCAAAAATTACTTCAGGTTCTAGTACCAACGCGCGCGCAATTGCCACTCGTTGTTTTTCACCCCCTGACAACTCAGAAGGTTGATGATGAGTGCGGTGAGTTAAATTAACCGATGCAATCGCCTCTTTTACTCGTTTGTCCCATTCTGATGGTGGAACTTTTGAATACGTTAGTGGCAATTTAATATTCTCATATACATCTAAGCGCGGTAACAAATGAAATGCTTGAAACACAAATCCCAACGCTTCATTACGCAAATGTGCCAAATCATCTTCAGAATATTCTGAAATCTCTTTTCCTTTAAAGGTGTAGCTACCTCCAGTTCCTTTATCCAAAAAACTTAAGATTTGTAGGAGTGTTGATTTTCCACTTCCTGACGGTCCCATTATCGCCACGAATTCTCCCTTTTCAATATCAAAAGAAATGTCTTTCAGCGCAACAGTCTCTGTTTCGCCATGCACAAATTTTTTTGCAATGTGTTTCAATGACATGAGTTTCATATGTTTTTTCTATTTTTTCTCACTACCATCCTTAAACGAGAAATCCCAGCACTGGTCTGGGATTTTTACTCGTTATTTTACTTCGCCGGTTACCAATTTATCTCCCACTTGTACTCCTTTTACCACTTCCACAAAACCAGCACTTCCGCGAAGTCCTAACTCAACACCAACTTCAGTGATAGTGTTATCTTTATTTAATAATCGTACGATGCGTGCACCATTTTGTAATACAACCGCACGCTCAGGAATTGCAATCACTTTTGAGCGACGTGCTGTTTCAATATACAAACTTGCGGTCATACCCGAACGAATACGCTCATCAGGTTTCACAAATTGTAATTTTACTTTATAGGTAGAAATACCTTCGATTTTAGTTTCAGCAGGATCGATGTACACCACTTTTGCTTCAAATACTTGGTCTGAACCATACGCATCAAGGGTTACGCGTGCTGTTAAATTGGTGCTTACTTTTGCAATGTCAGTTTCAGGAACGAATGCTTCCATCTCAAATTGTTCATCTTGCAAGGTAATTACTGGTGAAAAAGCACTTGCCACTTCACCTTCTTTTAAATCATCTTTTGTTACAATACCTGAGATTGGTGCACGAATTGCACCCTGCGCTAACACCGCACCTGAACTTTGTAGTTGTGCACGTGCTTGTAACAATGATGCTTTTTGTGCATTCAATTGTGCGAGTGCTGAACGTACTTGCGCATTTTGGGCGCGTACTGATTCTTCACGAGCACTTTGTGCTGACAAATCACGATCATCTTGTAATTTTTTTACTTGTACTACTTGATTTTCCGCTGTTGCCTTTGCACTGTTTACGGTTGATTGTGCAAGATTTACCGCATTACGTGCTGTAGTAACGTATGATTGATAGGTGGTGTTGGTACTATTACCTTGATTGCATGAGTTAACGGTTTTATTTACCACTTCAATAAATTTCTTTGCTGATTCAAGATTAGCTGTTGTTGTCACGTAATACGGTTTTAATGCTTCTGCACTAGTTTCATTAATTAGGTTTACTTGTTGTTTTCCCCAATCAGATAAAGTGGTTTCTAAAATACCACGTTGCCATTGTGCATCAGTTTTTGCCTGTTCTTCACACGTTGTATATGACAACACGTAGCCATTACGCATACTTCCTTGAAACATTGGCGCCATGGTTACCTGAATGGCAGTTTGCGTATTACTATACGCATCTTGTAATGCTTTTTTATAATCTGAAATATATGCATCGCGAGTGCTTTCTGCTTTTTTTACATCAGCATCAAGTAATGCCAACGCTTCAGGACGTTCACCACCCAATAATTCATCGAGTTTCGCTTGAGCTGCTGCTACAGCTGCTTCATATTGATCAACAGTCGCTTGTGCGCCTTGTACGCGCGCCAAAGCTCCATTGTAATCACCACTTTGCGCTCCTTGTTCAAGCATCGCTAAAATCTGCCCTTCTTTAACCTTATCTCCCACTTTTACAAAATTTTTGTAGACACGTGCACTGCGTTCAAATGCTAAATCAACTTTTTGGGTTGGCTTAACTGAACCCGTCACTTGTACTTCTTGGGTAATATCCATTGTTTTCGCTTCTACAAACGCAGGAAGAGTCGTTTTTCCCCCAAAAATCACTCGATAACCCAACAATACGACGAGTATTACGGGAATATAAACACGGGGTCGTTTCAGTTGTGGTTGTAACGCTGCCCATTTTAGTTTGATTTGTTCGGTTGTAAACTGCATATACAATAATATTAGATATTCCTACTATATCAGTATGAGTTGATTTTGTCAATGTAAAATTGCTTAAAATTAGGTAGTTTTATTGATTTTATCCACCTATTCCTACACGTGTTTATACGAAAATCCCGGCTGTTAGAGCCGGGATGACATGTTTCAGAGAAAAACTACGGATTTAAACGATTGACATCACGAGGGAACAACACTGCTTCTTTAATCGATTCAAGACCTAGGATCTTTTGAATCACCCGTTCTGAACCCAATCCCCAACCACCATGCGGTGGCATAGCGAATTTAAAGGTGTCGAGATAAAATTCCAACCCTTCTGTTGAAACATTTTTCCTTTTGAGTGCTGCCATCAATTCTTCGTAGACATGAATACGTTGACCACCTGACACAATTTCTAACCCATTAAACAATAAGTCAAAACCAAGTGCTTCTTCTGGACTTTCAGGATCTGGTTTTGTGTAAAATGGGCGATACTTCATGGGGTAATGGGTGACAAACAAGAATTCACTTCCCAATTCTTCTTTTGCATATCGTCCGGCAAGTTTTTCACCTTCCGTATCAATGTCAGTGTCATCAGGAATTTCATGATTATATTTTTCCTTCAAGATTTTTTTCATTTCCGCGAGTTTGATGTGAGGAATTTTTTCAGGAACTTCTGGTAATTGTACTCCGAATAACTCGAGGTACTGTGCCCCCTCTTCTTTCATTTGTGCAAAAATATTGCGCAATACCTTGTTTAACATTGCGGTAATATCAGTGAAATGCTCAATAAATCCCATTTCTCCGTCGAGTGAAATGTATTCATTCACATGACGAGTGGTAAAGTGAGGTTCTGCACGGAATGTTGAACCAATTTCAAACACGCGTTCAAAGGCGCCTACTGAAATTTGTTTATACAATTGTGGACTTTGTGCTAAGTACGCTGACTTACCAAAATATTCAACTTTAAAAAAGTTTGCACCACCTTCACTCGCTGCTGATAATAATTTTGGAGATTTAATTTCGGTAAATCCTTCAGCACGCATCATGGTTTCATAACCACGCAAAAATAAGTCATACAACTTAAAAATCGCATGCACTTTTTTGTTGCGTAAGGTAAGGGTGCGATGATCAAGTAATGTTGAAAGATTTACATTCAAATCATTTTTCGTGATATCAAATGGGTATTCTTCCACCGATGCCGCAACAACCGTCATGTCACTTCCTTGTAATTCAACACCAGACTTTGCGCGAACATCTTCTTTTACCGTTCCTTTGAGAGTAACCGCGTCGCCGGTTTTAGCGGTCACTTCACTATCCCATACCACTTGGACTGAGCCTGAGTAATCTTGGATGGTAGTGAATGAAACCGCGCCTAATTTGCGCATGTTTTGAATTCTACCTTTGAGCAACACGACTTCTCCTTTTTTTGAAGGAAGGTCTTTGATAAGTGTTCGTTCCATATATAATCAATTAAGGGTATATGTACCGTATCAAACCCGCGAGATATTGAAAAGAGGGGTAAAATAAAAAACATGTGAGTGTCTCACATGTCCCTTTTCTCTAT
>CAZUUO010000001.1:5667-80630 GCA_964622665.1 uncultured Gammaproteobacteria bacterium
TCCAGAACACTACCAGCAAAAGCATCGTCACTATTGGAGTACTGATACCCCAAACCATACTTGCAACGTAGTTCTCTGAAAAATCCCAGATTTCCCAGTTATAATACTGTGCAACAAGACATGGCAACAGTACGTTCGCTAGTAAAATGATAGAAAAACCAGTCAAAAAAGTCCACTTTGTTTTATTATTCATCTCCCCCTCCTTGTGGTTGGGTGTGAATGAACTGCGCAAAATCTACCTCATTTTACTGATTTTGTCAATCATTCTTGCCATTTTTTCTTTCACTGCCCATTGTGTGCACATATCTGCTATACTACCTATATCTATGCAATGGAACTCACTTTCACGAACTCTCCTTATCGCCACCATTAGTGTGGGGTTTATTTCATCTCTCATTATTTTTGTCCTTATCACCCAAGTACCGACTCCTCGTCCACCTTCTATCCCTGAAGCAACCATTCCTCCTGAAATTATTCTTCCTCCCAAAGAAACAACACAACTCCCGCCCCGAAGTCCCGTTACTCATCCATCTACCTACACCTCTTCTACACAATTTGTCCTACTTGCGTTTGATGGTTCCCGTTCACTTTCTATGTGGCGTGACACTCTTAGCTTTGCTGATACATTATCAGCGAGTACTCCTTATCCTGTACGGTTTACTTACTTTATTTCGGGTGTGTATTTAATTTCAGGAAATAATAAGCAACAGTACACTTCGCCTGTTGGTAAACAAGGTGCCTCGTTAATTGGATTTGGCACAACGGAAGATGAAGTATTGCACCGCATGAAACTTATGTATGAAGCCCAAACCCGTGGTCATGAAATTGCGTCACATGCCAATGGGCATTTTAATGGTGCACCATGGAGTTATGAGGATTGGAAATCTGAATTTGAACAATTTAATTCCATCGTAAAAGATCCTATCGCTTATAATCATTTCACCACCTCGACACCGTGGATTGATGTCAATAAGGTTCATGGATTTCGCGCACCTAATTTGGGAGTTAACAAAGACATGTTTGCCCTTCTTCCCCAATTTGGTTTTACCTACGATACTTCAATCACCTCCAGCCGCATGGATGCACCACCTACCAAAAATGCTCAAGGGTTATGGCAATTTTATTTACCCATGATATCGCGAGGTAATGGTAAACGGGTACTTGCAATGGATTATAATTTTTTTGTAGCACAGACTGATGCAAAAGATTTAGTTTCTCGTACTGACCCTCGATGGCAAGAACTGCATGATGATATGCTCAATGCCTATCGTGCTTATTTTAATCACAATTATCAAGGTAATCGTGCACCCGTATATATTGGTCACCATTTTTCATTGTGGAATAGTGATGTGTATTATGAAGTGTTTAAAGATTTTGCACGCGAGGTTTGTGTACAACCTGATGTTGCCTGCGTGACCTATAGTGAACTAGTTGATTACTTAAATTCTCAAGAGAAAGCGCAATAAAAAAAGATCCCGTGGGATCTTACTGCGTTTTTTCTTTCATCATCGTAATGCGTTCATCAACAATTTTTTTTATTTCTCGCCATGTTTTTTTATCTTTCTCACGCATCGCCAGCAATGCTTGTATGAGCGCTTCTTTCATATTATATACATGTGCCGCTCGCTCTACATCAGTGAGTTGTTCAGACAATTCGACACCCTGCCCTTTGTAATATTTGCGACACTGATCCTTAAATTCTGGTGACAGTTCACAAAACAACAGGTCGGTAGGACTTCGATATGCTGGCCCATTTACTCGCTGTTTAATAAACTGCGTCGAACGATAATAATGAACATCTTGCAACATACTATCAATTTCTGGAAAAACCCTTTCAGTCATACTCTTATAGAGTCTGTCGCTTGGCATACCAACCTCCTGCTTGGATGTATGCACCTCGAAAATATATTAAAAATCAAGTTTTGTAAATATTTTAGCATTCTACAAAAGAAAAAACTCCGATTACGGAGTTTTTTTCATTGCCAGATAGAGCGTCGCCATTGATAGTCCCAAGTCCCGCACCATCAGTGGTCCAAAATTCATGAGGAGTGAAATGTGGAGCAAATGGAGACCTAATAACGTCGCGACGATGCGTCTATAATAATTGAGCGCCAACATCGTCCCGGTAATTATTTCAAATATACCGTTGAGATATATTATCGTGACATCTGAAACGGGCGACAACTTCACTACAAAATCAGGAAGCCAAGAAACCCAATTTTCAGGAGCACTTACTTGTGATATCCCAAAATAGAGAAACACCGCTGCGATTGCAACTCGTAGCACCGTTGGTGCATACGAATCGAGTTTTTCTAAAAAACTCATATTATTTTGCTAAGGTACCGATCTTAAATGATGCGAGTTCACTTGCTGGACGAGCTTGAGTATTGTGTTGGCGATCATAAGCAGCTGATGCATCTTTACCACACATCGACATAATAGCTTTCTCACCACCGGGGTGCTTTGAAATCCACGCTGTTACATCATACACACTCCCGTTGACGACGGTGTAGCAACTACTTCCTGAATTATGTTGTTGCACTTCTGCCATGGTGAATGTTTTTACTGTCTTTGTTGTTTCAACGGTAATGTTTGGTTTCACAACACTTCCCGGGTTCACTTCAACGGTGACGCCAGATTTTGCATCATCATTGTTACCGTCAGCATCTTGTACCACATTCTTTTTTGTATTCGTGACTTGTTGTGATGTTTTGTATGCATCATCATTGTCTCCATCAGGAGTATTTTTGCTTGAGATTACTGCGTAGCTAATACCAATTACCAAAATCAAACCAATTATTACTGCAATCATTCTATTATTCATATGTTTAAGTTAACTATGTATATATTACTATAATCCCTCCACTGATAAATTACTTGTTGATAACTATTTATTGCAGCCGTTTAATTTGAACTGCGACAAATTCTTCATTTGGTTGCTCGTTACCTACCACCAATATTTCATCATCAATTTTTAAATCATACGGCATGCGCGTTACCGGAGTTACTATAATCCGTTCGCGTTCTTCATCATGTATTACATAAATATTTCCCTCTTCAAAACTTTCTATAATTCCCGATCGTACCCCATACATTTTTTTCATATGATATGCACGATAAAGAGGACCACCGAGCGGTAATCGATGTTCGCGAGCCTCTTGCAACATTCCCTCATGAAAGGGAGTTTTCACGAGTAAAAAACTGCCGATGGCGCATAATAAAATAATTCCAGTTGCGGTATACATGAGTGGACGTTTATATGAAAAGGAGTATCGACGCACGTGTACTTCAAGCAACACCATGAACACTACCGCAATCACAATGAGCATCCATGGCGCATTACGCGCAACTAATAACCAACCCAATACCGAGTCCAGCGGAATGCGAGCTATACCATTGTGCATCATGGTAAAAACAGCAAAACTCGTAACAAATAGGGTCGCAACAATAAGTCCCACAACACCCGTTATCGCTAGTGCCGCATGCAACACAAAGTACCACTTTGGTTTCATGGCTATTTTTTTCTCCTCAATTATTTTTAAAATTTTATTAGTAATTTCTTCGCTCATATGTTTTTTCGCGCCATTTCTTTGGCTCTCTTTATTCTCACTCCAACGGTTGCTATCGGGATGTGGAGCACTTCTGAAATTTCTTTATAATCTAAATCTTGCAAATAATAGAGAATGAGCACTTCACGATACTTCGGTGACAATTTTTCAAGCATACTTTCAACTTCTTGCTTGGTTTCTTTTGTTTGTACATATTTATCAGTGGTGTACGGTGAATGTAAATAGGGCGCGATAACATCAAGATCAAACACGTCAAACGACGAAATTTTTTCTTTCCCTCTTTTTTGAACTTCATTAATACACTCGTTATGAGCAATACGATACATCCACGGTGAAAATTTTCGTTGTACATCAAATGACCGTATATTCACATATGCTTTAATAAAAATGTTCTGCACCACATCTTGCGCCTCATCGGTGGTGCGGAGAAATTTTTGTACATATCTCGTGATTTTTGGTGTATATCGTTCAACCAGCGTGCCAAATTTCTGGAATTCACCGTCAATTACTTGTTGTACTAGTTCTTCATCACTCATTACTTCCATACTGAGTATGTATACCACACTACAGGTCACTTTATTTCACACTTTTTATTTTTCTTCTAAATTTAGAAATAAAAAAATGAGCCGTGGCTCATCGTTGTGAAGTAGTATGTGTCACTTCTACACAGGTTTCAACAAATGTTGCATGTTGTATTTCTCCCTCATCACCAAACCGGAGTCTCAACGTTACGTATTGTGAAAGCGTTGTTTTGATTTGGTTCCCCAAACAATCTCGCAATTCATTGAAACACCAGATATGGTTATTAGAATCAATGATAATATACAGATCTTTTTGTTCCCCAATCACTACTGCAACATGTCTCACTTCAATTTCTTTTGTTCTCCCTTGAATTCCCAAATTCCTTCTTTCATATAATTCTTCTGGTGTTTCCCTCATCCACGATTGATATCCTTCACGGTATTCCATCACTTCCTCCCTCACTGAAGCTGGCCTCAATCTACTCTATTTCCCCAATTTGAGCAATACAACCACTCTGCATCCAGATGACAAATCACCATTACCCCGTTATACTTGCTATATATGCGTCTCCCTACTCGAAAACCAGGAAAATACAGCAACATTGTCCCTGATACATTTATTACTGCTGATAAACTGAAGGAACTCCAACAAAAACTTGCCCATCTTAAACAACAACACATGCCCGCCGCCAATGAAGTTTCGCGCTTAGCAGAACTTGGTGATTTTTCAGAAAATGCAGAATATCAAATGGCAAAAGCTCGTTTGCGTAGTATTTTATTCTCGATGTCAAAATTGGAACACCAAATCCAAAATGCCCAAGTACTCCCTGTTTCTACTGACCATTCGTTTGTATCACTGGGATCAACCGTTACAGTACTTGTTGACGGCGTTTCCAAAACATTTCAGATATTAAGCAGTAATGAAACCGATCCTTCTCACAATATTATCTCCCATCATTCCCCTCTTGGCAGTGCATTACTGGGCCACAAACTTGGCGAGACTGTCACTATTCCTGTCAAAGGGGTCAATGTTGGGTATACGATTACAAAGATTGCATAAGAGGTGTCGGGTTGTAAAACTCATCAAAATCAGGTATACTCATGCCAACTACTAGCAGAATTCCTATGGCTAATAACAGCGTACAAATTCGTTTCGACAATGTCTCATTTGCTTACAACGAAGATCATCCTATTTTAGAGGATGCTTCTTTTTCAGTTCGTGAGAATGCAAAAATCACAATCATGGGACAAAATGGTGCCGGAAAAAGTACTATCTTTAAGTTAATTTTAGGTGCACAGGAAAATCCACCGGAGGATGCATTGAAACCTCAACAAGGCAGTGTCCACATCCACAACAACGCATCAATTGCGATTGCGCGCCAAGTTATGCCGAAAGCATGTGAAAGCATGACCATTTTGGAATATTTTGAAACAGCGTTTACTGAAAAAAAGTACAATATTGAAAAGTTAATCGCCGATGTGTTGATGGTTGTAAACTTGGAAGTGCCGCTTGATCGAAAAGTTGGCGCATTGTCAGGTGGTCAGCAAGCTCGTATTTTGCTCGCACACGCACTCATTCAAAAACCTGACATTTTATTACTTGATGAGCCGACCAACAATCTCGATACTGATGGTATCAACAACCTCACCATGTTTTTGATCATGTATGAAAAAACGGTGATGGTTATTTCTCATGATGCAGGATTTTTAAATTCATTTACTGACGGCGTGTTACAACTCGATGTCCGCACCCAAAAAGTTGAACAATACGTTGGAAACTATAATGATGTGGTGGAACAAATCGCTGCACAAATTGAACGTGAAGAAAAGAAAAATGCACAGTTGCGCCGCAATATTCTTGATCGTAAAGAGAAGGTAAACTTCTTTGCTAATAAAGGTGGTAAAATGCGCAAACTCGCATCGAAGTTGAAAGATGAAATTGAAGAAGATGAAGAAAACATGGTGGAAGTGAAACAAGATGATCGCACTATTCGCCACTTCACTATTCCCGCACAACACACGACAGCAGCTGTTGTCACCTTTACTGAAGTTAGCGTGATTAGTAACGGGGAAAAGTTGCAAGTTCCCGTGGACATGAATATTTGGAAACGTGATCGCGTGTTGATTACGGGACCAAATGGTATTGGAAAAAGTACGTTACTGAAAGCGCTCGCTGACAAAACGAGTGCTGGTGCCATGATTGCACCAGATGTCGTCGTTGGATATTACCGACAAGATTTTTCAGGATTGAAATATGATCAAACGGTTTTTGATTCTCTTCTTGAAGTGTCTCAAAGTACCGATCCTAAAGATATTTATGGAACAGCAGGACATTTCCTCCTCTCTTCTAAATTATTACAAAACACTGTCGCATCATTATCAGAAGGACAGAAAGGTTTGTTATGTTACGCACGGTTTGTGTTGCAACGCCCCGGCCTTTTAATTCTTGATGAGCCGACTAACCACATTAACTTCCGTCATTTGCCTATTATCGCTGAAGCTATCAATAACTTTGAAGGTGCCGTGATTCTCGTATCGCATATGGAAGAGTTTGTAAACCAAATTTCTATCACCCAAACCCTTGATTTAGCTCACCTCTTAAAGAAGGCTAAAAAATAAATAAAAAACCACCGGATCTCGGTGGTTTTTTATTTTGTGATTTATACTACCGTAAATGCACCATCTCGATAAATCACCTCGTCATCAACGGTTATAGTTTCAATATCAATAAATACATCCACGTGATAGCGGCCGGTTTTTCTGTTTAATCCTGGTTTTGGATAAATAGCGTGTTTAGCTCCCAACGATAAATGTAATCCCAGTTGTCGTTCAAATGCGGTAATATCATTCACCACCATTTCTTTTCCTAATGCTTTATTTAAACCTAATCCAAACTCGCGAACCAACACTTCTTCATCCTCAGCAATCATTTTCAAAATATCTTGAAATTCTTGTGGTGCATCAGGTGCGGTTAATACTCCATCAGTTACCAATGCAGTAAATGGTGTTACAATGCGCATTTTGTGATCCTTACCTGCGTATGCAAAAATTTTCACCGCACCATTCACTTTAGTTAAATCTTTACTTTCGGTAAACACTTCACCAATTGGAAATGTTCCTCCTACATTTTTCATTCCCGTATAATCTCCAATATTCAACTTGGAACTTTCCATGCCTACGGGGTATATCAACTCTGTTCCCTCACATACAACACTTACTTTTTCACAAGCATCAAGACGTTGTTTGAGTGCTGCACCTAAAGGTCGATAAAATTGTGCATCATAATATAACGCGTTCACATAGGTTTCAAACTGTGACTCATCGATGCGTGCCAAATGAATGTGTTCGATAGTTTTCAATCCTCGTTCAAACAACTCAATACGAAAACGAAATTCATTCAAACGAAAGTTGGTTGATTGTAATAACACAACCAAATCTCCACGATTGAGGGTATTTATTTTTTCACGGACACTTTCCACCGTCACTGAGCGGAAATCAATAAATTCAGCTTCGGGAATTGCTTGTTTATATCCTTCCAAAATAAGCGCCGTTAATGGTGCTTCGGTATCATAAATCACAACCGCTTTCTCAGTTGGTTGTAAATTGATAGCCGTGTATACGGTATCATGTAAATTTTTTGCTGCTACTTCAATAATAGATTGCATAGGAGCTGTATCGTATCACATTTCGTGATTTTGCCTAGTCCTTCCTAATTAAATATAATTTCGTGACCAAATTCTGCCACGCCAATATTCTTAATAATCGCGCAGGGAAATACCGGTGTTCCAGAGAATGTTTTTCGAATTGCGGCAATTTTTGCTTCCAATTCTGATTTTTTTATTTTATCAATTTTATTTGCCACAACGACAATATTTTTCTGGTTGTCTTGTAGAGCGGTAAACATTTCCATGTCATCTTTAGTTGGGCCAACATTTGCATCAATAATCATGACCACTCGTTTAATCGCGCATTCACTTTCAAATAAATACCAATCAATTAACTCTTGAATTTCTTCCTTACGATCTTTACCCACCCGCGCAAATCCATAGCCAGGAATATCCATGAGATACCAAGAATTATTAATCAAAAACATGTTTATCTGTTGGGTACGACCCGGTGTATTACTGACGCGAGCCAAAGCCCCGTTTTTCGTAAACGCGTTTACCAAGCTTGATTTCCCCACATTTGAACGCCCAATAAAGACAACTTGTGGTTTGCCGTCATACAATATAGGGTCATCCCCTACAATTCCTTTGATAAATGTTGCCGTCGTAATTTTCATAGATTTACCCTATCATAGTTTTTCGTATAACTAAAGGATCGGCTATTTTTTTCGCAATACCCACATTTTTGTGTATGAAAAAAATCTATTTCTTGGCAACCAGGAATATAGCCATTTTGGACGAATCCCCGGAATCCATACTCGTCCATATTCCACCGCTATTTCATCAAACAAAGCACGAACCGTTTTTGTATAAACAGAATCTAACATAAATGAGATGTGGTTATTTTTTTCGTGATACGATAGCAATCCCCCATTAACCACAAAATTAATTTTATCAAAAATCGAATTACCGCTGGGTATTGCCACCACACACAACCCTCCTTTTTTAAGAACACGACAACATTCACGAAAAAAATGAAATGGATTTTCAAGATGTTCTACGACATATACCGCGGTCACCACATCAAAACTTCCATCATCAAATGGGAACTTCTCTTTATTTACATCACAAATCTTTAAATTCGTTGTAGCAGTGTCTACCCGATAATCATCGATATCAACACCCCACAGATTATCTTTTACATAACCTGCTTCTTGTGCAAGATGAAACAGGTTCCCTGTTGAACAACCTACATCAAGGAGAGTTGCTGACTTGCTTGCCTGTTGCTCCAATATTTTTTGAATCTCACCACTCTCTATAAAATCCGGAATTTTTCCCATCACTTTTTTTATTCCTGATTTATTATTATTGATTTCTTCCCCGGTAAAATATTGCACTCCCATATAATGACTATCATATTCTCAAAAAAAATAATGACAAGGGATACTTTACCTATTGAGCACATCACATAATTTACCTTCCCCCACCAGAAATAACTCATCACGAGCACGAGTTAATGCCACATAGAGCAAATCTTGGTTGATTTTTTTCTTTTGTATGCGGTGTTCTTCAGATAATGATGCCGACACCTCAAACATATCGCGAGTAATTCCCACCACACAGACGATATCAAACTCAACACCCTGCGATTCTACCATCGTCATGACATGTACATTCTCCTGTTCTGCAAATATTTTTTTATATTCGGTAAGATCGTTTTGTTCTTTTGCAATGATTGCAATCTGTTGTCCAGCGTGATCACTCGCAATCTTTTCTACTATTTTTTGTTGGTCCGCAACAGAACCTACCACCTCCATTACCGGATTTCCCGTTTTTACACCGTGTGGAATACTCACCTCATATCCCAATGATTGAATATATTCCAAAATTTCTTTGGTATTGCGATATACTTTTTGCAATACTACCTGTCGATCCTCAGGAATTATTTCATTAATTTGTTCCCAATCACGCAACGTGCCGATATAAATTTGTTGCGCTTTGTCCCCCACATACACCATGGAATTGTTTTCTTTGTGTATACAGTTTCGGATGAGTTGTAATTGTGCGGGAAGATAATTTTGAAATTCATCAACGAGAATCAACGAATACTCAATAGGAAATTTTTTCATCTTTCGTTCAAACTCTCCATTTTTCTTGGGCACGATATATGATTCGGTGCGATGTAATTTTCCAAATCGCGCTTTCAATGCAGACAACAACAAGGTGACATCATATCTGTCGAGGATTTTTTGTTTTTTCTGTTCCTTCCATACGCGTAACAACTCAGGCGCAAAATATTCTGTGTAGATTTTTTCAAGGGTGTTCCATGGATTTACTCCAATCACTACTTCCACGCCCTTTTCCACCACTTCCAATTTTTTCCACGCATAACTATCATGCAAAGTTCCCGCACCATAACTATTCACCACAGAAACATCATCACCAAATTCCAAAATTTCTTTTGCCCAATCACCAAACGTACTAATCGTCACATCGGTAATTCCTAACTCTGGCAACACATGAGAAAAATATGCTTTCGTACCAAGATCTTGTACAAGTACCAACACCGAACTTCCTCTAAATTTTTCTGCCGTGTCAGGAGATTGCGCGAGATATGCTATGCGGTGGAGCGCCAGCGTTGTCTTTCCTGAACCCGCAGGACCCGTAATAACAAACGGTCCTTTGTACGAAACCCGTACCACTTGATCTTGTGCTTTTTCCATTTGTGCAACAATTTCAGGTAACACAAATCCTTGTTTTCTTGTGGTAAAATGTTCCTGATGTATAAGTTCTCGGGGTGTATCAGTATTTTCGGTTGCAAAAAATACCAAGTTACCTTCCACGATCATGTACTGATCTTTACGCAACAAGGTTCCTCGTTGTATAGTTCCATCATTTTTTTGGTATGAAAATTTTCCCGGACTTTCAAACCGAATTGAAGCCGCCGGTGCCACCCACCAATATATTGATTTCTCGGTAAACGGAAATTTGGCAAAGTACATTGTCTCGAGTCCCTTACCTTCCAACTCCACATCACAGCGCACAAAATAAGGTGCAGGCAACAATGCCGCCAATTCATCAAGACGTTTTTGGTTATAGATTGTGAGCGTCCGTTGAACCATTTGATCTGCAAAAGCCAACTTCCACATTTCATGACTTCCTGATGCTAGTTTTTTCTCTGTAGCAACCAATGCTTCACCCAGTGCCACCGTCGTGTCAGCAAGATGTGTTTGTACTTCTTCCAACAATTGTTTTTTATGTGAGGCATCCATACCGTATGTCGATTAAAAAACCGCCATTACGGCGGTATTCTTGCGATTGTAACTAATGGTAGCGTGATTCTTTTTCAGTAGTACCATACCCTGTTTATAATATCATGCTCCCTTATTATTTACAATTATCCTATTTTGTGCTAGATTTTTGGTGTCTTTAACTCATAGGAGTTGGACATGGCAAGAAAAAGAACTAGTGGTAGTAAACTAATCAGCAATCCCAAGTTCGGTCTCAATGACCTTTGGAAACGTCGCTCTAAAGGTGAACCAAATAGCACCAAAAATATCAAAGTAACGATGCACCGAGGAATACTTGGTAAACCAGGAAGAATATTTCTTGATCTGCAAGATCGTCTCTGGTATGTCCCCATTACCGTAGATCGTGATGGTGATCCAAAGCCTCATGTTGATTACCCCCTGCAACTTCACTTTGACGAACAGGGCGAAGTAATCAAAGGTGTCGTGCTACATCCTTACTATGACCCCAACATTCCCGTTGATGATGCAACTGCTGCACTCGGTCAAGCACTCGGTCTAAGTCCCGCAAACGCAGGACTGAACGAGCCCTACGAAACCTAGACGAATCCACGCGATTCGTTTTTTTATTTCTTACCACGAAATAATTTTTTTATAAGTGCGATAATCCCGTATCCCATCGTTGCAATCGTTACCATAATTCCAATCCATACCATCAGTAATGCAGGTAGCATCACCAAGTGCGTAGGAATATACAGCGGTGAAGATTCCTCAATTAACAAATCGGCCATTTTAATGATAGCTAGCCCCACAAAAGTAATAAGTGGCCCACTGTAATACTAGTATGTTTTGATATGCATATATTGTTATTGAAAGTTTATTGCAAAGTTATACATTCCCATCGAACACGTTCCTTGCAAAACCGTTCCTGACTTTTGAGGTGGAATTGCTATGTTGGTTACACCACTCGGTGGAAGATTGGTGCGATATCCAATACTTGGTATTACTAAAGCCGATGAACAATCAAAGGTGCCGCGCGTAGTTACTTGCAACACCGTTTCCGTATTAGCTTTTGCAACACTGTTACTTGGTGAATATCCTCCTTTTGCAGTAACAGCAACTACTTGTGCACCATTTTCTATGCGCACATTACTATTTCCCGCAATTTCTTTTTCAATACCACCGGTACCCAAAAATAATATTCCAATTCCTATAATAAATGCACAGATAAATATCGCCGCAATAATTTTCATAGATTATAAGGTAAAGAATGGTCGTATTAATCCTGCCGCCACCAAACTATTAATAAGATTAAACACTCCAAAGAATAGTACCACAATGCCAGCTGTTTTATAAAATACCCCCGATCGTTTACTGCTGGTAATTTTAGAAGAACCAAAACTTAAGAGAGCGAGTACTGGTAGTGTACCGAGTGCAAAGAAAAACATTATCATTCCACCATTCCAAAAACTTCCCGCACTCAATGTGTATATTTGCATGGATTGCGTAAAGCCACAGGGCATGAAAAATGTTGCAGCCCCAAGCAATAAGGGCATCACCCCACTTTGCCAATTTTTTAGTGCATTAATTCCCTTTCCTAAAAAATTCGGCAATGAGAATTGTAATTTTTTCGTTGGAAAAATATCGAGTAAATTAATCCCCAATACCAACAATACACTCGCAACCAAGAGCCCAATGACCAAAGTACCAATTCTTCCCAATTGAAAGGTAGTACCAATCGCTCCTATCACTCCCCCCAACACAAAAAATCCAATTAACCGACTCACATGAAAAATTACATGAGGACGTATTGATGATTTTTGTTTTGCATAATTTGCTGATAGCGATAAAACCAAACCACCAACTACCGCCATACATGATGATAATGACGCGATCACTCCAATAATAAACGCGCTACCATATCCCACCTCTGAACTCGTAATAAGATTTACAATTCCTAATTTCTGCAACGCAATAAATAATCCAATACCAAGCATTGCAAATGGAATTGCATATTGAAACTCATGCCATGCAATCTTTTTTTGCGTTTGCTCGATACTCAATGAATGTTGTGACAACAAGGGAATCAACTCACGCATTATTTCTTCTTTACTTTTTTCTCCAAATTCACCCGTCACCTCAACACTCGTTGAAGATAACTGTGATTTTACATTCGTTACTAATGGATGTTCGTGCAATTCTGTTTCCGTAAGTAACACACACGCATTACAATGCATGCCCGTTACAAAGTAGGTATACGATTTCATATTATAGTTTTTTTCCTTTGATTCTTAATGAATTAGAAACCACGGAGACTGATGACATTGCCATTGCAAATCCCGCAAACACCGGATTCAACAACCAACCAAAGAAAGGATACAATGCACCCGCAGCAAGTGGAATACCTACAACATTATAGATGAATGCCCAGAATAAATTTTGCTTGATTCCGCGCATCGTCATTTTTGAGAGTTTAATTGCTTTTACTAACTTTGAAATGTCTCCACCTAACAATGTAATACCCGCAGATTCTATCGCTACATCAGTACCCGTACCCATAGCAATTCCTACATCAGCAGCCGCGAGTGCTGGCGCATCATTAACACCATCACCTGCCATCGCAACAATCTTACCGTGAGATTGTAAATCTTTTATCTTAGCCAATTTATCTTGCGGTAATACATGTGCAACTACATCATCAATACCAACTAATGAAGCAATATATTTTGCCGTCATTTCATCATCACCAGTCAACATCACCACTTCAATTCCCAAATTATGCAGATCAGCAACCGCTTGCCTTGATTCAGGTTTTATTTCATCTGCAACCATCATGAATCCAAGGAATGTATCCTTAGTACTTACTAATACCGGAGTTTTTCCTTGCATGGTGAATTTTTTTATCCGCTTTTGATCAAAGGTAACACCTAGATCTTCTACCAATGTGGTATTACCTACAAAATATTCTACGCCCTCAACACTTCCTTTCAATCCTTTTCCTTGTATGATTGAAAAATCAGAAGGTTTTTTCAGTGAGATATTTTTATTTTTTGCATACCGCACAATAGCATGCGCGATCGGATGTTCTGACTTATTTTCGAGTGACGCAACAATACTTACTAATTCCTCCTCACGTATCTTTGATTCATTTTGAATATCAACAACCGTGGGTTTTCCAACGGTGATGGTTCCTGTTTTATCAACCACTACAGTATTTACTTTGTGTAAATGTTCCAGTGATGCTGCATCTTTTATCAAAATACCATTTCGTGCACCTTTCCCAACACCCACAATAATTGCGGTTGGTGTTGCAAGACCCAATGCACAAGGACATGCAATTACCAACACACTCACAAATGAGAGAATACCTAAGGATAATGCCTGTGAAGATCCAATAAACAACGGCCCAATACTAATCCAAGCCAACAGAGAACCGAATGCAATTACTAATACCACCGGCACAAATATACTTGATACTTTATCTGCCAATGCTTCAATAGGTGCTTTACTACCCTGTGCATCTTCCACCATCTTTATAATTTGTGAAAGCAATGTTTCTTTTCCAACTTTTTTTGCTTCGATAATACACGAGCCTGTGGTATTCATAGTACCTGCCACCACCCCGTCACCCATCTTTTTTTCAACCGGAATTGGTTCACCGGTAATCATGGATTCATCAACATATGAACTACCTTCTGCAATTGTTCCATCAACCGGGATTTTACTTCCTGGCTTGATTACTACCAAATCCCCTAATACTACTTGCTCAATGGTAACTTCCAGTTCTACACCATCTCTTACAACTAACGCCGTCTTCGCTTGAAGGTTTAATAATTTTTCAATCGCGTCGCCAGTTTTTTTCTTTGAACGTGCTTCTAAATATTTTCCGAGTGTTATAAAACCAATCACCACAATGGTCACATCAAAGTATGTGTATTCAGGGACACGCAACAGAGTTCCAATAGATGGTAGTAACGTCACGATCATGCTGTAGGTATACGCAACCAACGTGCCAATACCGATAAGTGTGTCCATGTTTGCGACTCTATATTGTATAAATCGCACCACACCCAACAAATATGACTTACCCACCCAAAATAACATCACCGTCGCCAAGACCATGGAAATAGTATTAAACAGTGTCATTGGAATAGGAAGATTGGGCATCCACGACATTGTGCGCGCTAGAATATCCCACATCATGAACACAAACACCGTGATCGTGATTGGTATACTAAACTCAGTTTTATTTTTGAGTTCATCCGATTCCTCCTCCCTTGTTTCCGTATGATTGTGTGATGAATTCATTTCTTTCTCATCTAATACCAATGAATAACCCAATTCATTTATTTTTTTATTCATGGTTGCAAGAGTCACCTTTTCCTCATCGTAGTCAATTTTTGCTTTTTCATTTGCATAATTAACTGAAACTGCATTGACATGAGGCAGTGCTGAAAGTTTCTTGGTAATGATCGATGCACAACTCGCACAATGCATTCCTTTTACCGTAATATTTTTAGTTGCCATATGTTATTTGTTGTACCAGGTGCTTCTTAAATTTTTGAGCGTTTGTAGGCCATTTGAAAGAAATGCTTCAACTGCATCAGCATTATCCAATATTTCAGCACGACTTGATTTCAATCGTGTTTCTTTGGTCATAACAATACCCGCTTCATGATGCGCGATGATAGCGTTTAAAAAACGTAAATCAAAGGTGTCGCCGGCAGGTCCAAGATTTGCAACCTGAGGATCGCGCACGGTTTTAGTATCTCCATACCATTCTTTTTTCCACGCGTACAATTCAGCAATCGCTTTGGGTTCATCTTGCAAAATATTTTGTGAAAGCGTCTTTAAATCAGGGCGTGTGGTATTTTTGCCAAGTTGCTCAGCCAACAACATAGCACCCCGATGATGTGCGATCATCGCGTTTATATATCGTAAATCAAACGTTCTATCTGCTTGTCCTAAACTCATCGTATTTTTTTCGTACATGGAAACTTTGTATTCGGGTGTTAGATAATATCCAAAACTAACTCCTAATACACCGACTACAATCATTAAACTCAAAGCTACGTATACTGAAATTTTCATATTATTTTCTTTTTAATTTATAAACTTTTAAAATTTCACCTTTTGCTTTTTCTGTTTGTCCTGATTTTATTTGATGGATGATGCAGGTTCCCAGATGACCTTCAAGTAAAATATCTTCAACCCCTGACAATCCTTGTTTGACCGCCGATGTTTGCGTGATAACATCAATGCAATAGCTATCTTCTTCTATCATTTTTTGCAGACCGCGTATTTGCCCTTCAATAAGCTTCAATCGCCGGATTACTTTTTCTTTGTGATTGGTATGATTGTGTTCCATATGTTTTTATTATATACCCCCTAGGGGGTATATGCAAGTTCATAAAAAATTCAATAAAATATTGACAAAATCGCTTTTTTCTGATATGCTTTCCCCACTTCGTATCTGCGCCATGGTGGCGTTTATCGCGAAGTAAGACTTTCACAAACTCAGAGGAGTTAGCATGAAAGCAATCAACATCATCGTTCTTTTGATAATTGTATTTGCAGGATGTAGTAAAAAAATTCCACAACACAACCGTGCTCCAGAGCAAGTGGTCGAAATGACCAATGGCATTGATCGTGCCATTATCATGCGTGATAAATATATGAGTGTACTTCCCCTCAGTGACCTCCCTCACGGAAATGAGTACACGAAGTCATATTTTGATAAGCTGAAGAAACGCAAGCAAACAGTCATTGCGTGGTTGCAGCAAAATCCCGTGACCATTATGTTCATCGGGCAGATGCACATTGATTTGACGGGTGATAATACAACAGAGTCAATGCAGTCTGTTGAAAAGTCGCAACAATGGGTTTACGAACAACTTGAAAAAGTTGCATCAAAAATCCAACTCATTACGTTTGAAGAACCTGGTAACACAGAAGTGGTCACCCCTTATGTCATGCAAAAACACGTGCTTGATGAGCTTGCATATGTGAAACCATTCATCGGTGATTTTCCTACCCCATCAACCGATGAGGTTTGGAAAACACTCCAAGAAGATGGAGATGGCGTACTTCAATTCATGCGTACACCCACCAATCCTCCCATCTACTTTGGCGAGGAGTGGCCGTGCTCTCTTGAATCAAATCTCCTAATGATAGTAAACCAACTCCCACAGGGAGAACCACAAATCGCCGCCGAATCATTCATCAACGATTTCAACCATTTGCGTTCAGAGATTATCGTGATTCGTACCCTTGAATTTCTCATGGAAAGAAATGGAAAACATGCTGCCATTGTGCAAGGCGCATGGCACACCGACGACATGATTCGTATCGCTCCTGAATACGGTTTTACGTTGGACCTCGCGTCTAACGTGAAGTAACCGATAAACGACCCACGATGGGCCGTTTTTTTATTATTTAATTACAGTATCATTATGCAACAAAAAACCGCCACACGCGTGACGGTTTTTCATTATGTTGCATTTTCTATTTACGAATCATTTTTACCACACTTATACATATCACCGCGCCAAATAACGCCACCAAGAAACTGTAGATATTGAATCCGGTGACAGGGTACTTCCCAATCATACTCATAATCCAACCACCGATAGCAGCCCCAACAATACCTACCACGATGTTGAGTACCATTCCTTGTGATTTATCCGTATTCATCACCAACGACGCAACCCAACCAACAATTCCCCCAAATATAACCCAAAGAAAAAATCCCATATTATTACCCGTTATAATATCTAATTATCCACAAAAACTTTTCCAAATTTCCTATGATATTTTTTCTTTCATAGTAACCCATCGAGCTTTTAAGGTTTCAATGATGTCATCTTTGTAATCTTGCAGATCTTCTTTTCCCTCAAGATATTCATCTACTAACCGGTCAATTGTTTGGTTATAAGATTCACGCGTCACTTCAGCCATTTCACCCAATTTTTCTTCCACAATACTGTATATGTGCGCAATATCTCTTTCTGCCGACTTTTGTAACGAGCGTCCTTTTCGTGCTTTCACAAAAAGTAATGCAGCACCTACTGCGATAGCCCCCCAGGCTATTGTTTTTCCGAATCCTTTTTTCATAGTGGTGCAGGGTTGAGAGACGCACAAAAGTATGTCTTACACTATCAATGGTAGTCCTTACTGAGCATTTGTCAAAGATTCTGACGCGTATTTTTTTACTAGTTCCCGTAATGTTTGTATTTGCTGGGTATAAACAAAAAATCGCCACTTTCGTGACGAGTTTTTATTATGCTGCATTTTCTATTTGCCAGTATGTCTGCCTTTACGTGAAATGACGTTTTTAATTACGTACGACCCTACCGGAAAAAAACTGTTCCTGAAAATAAGTCGCAGCAATAATTTGCTCATCGGTTAGCAATGGATCATCAGTAACTACCAATTTGTCATCATCGTCGTCATCACGATGTATAACAGCAATACAAAACCCAAAAAATTCAGACATCGGCTCAGTTGGACCAATCACATATGCATCAATAGGCTCACCATCAGGCGCAACCGTATTTGGAATATAGCCATAATTGATAGGATAGATATATCCATATTTTGGATGTTGTGACCCAAGAGGTCGTTCAATTACCACGTGTACTTTTTGACCAATGTAACGATGTGAGTAGTCAGCACTTGATTCCATAGTAGATACAGTATTTCAAAATAAATATCATTACGCAATAAAAAAAGTGAGCCCATGGCTCACACTCCTATATTACAAATACTCGTCTATGAATTTCCTGATCGCAATTCGCCCACCGTCTGTCAAATAATATGAAAGAACGTGTTGTATTGGAACCCAATCAAATCCCTGACCTTCTCCCAGTACAAAATCGCTCTTTTCCTGATTATTTTTTGTTAAAAAAATATGATAGTCTGGTTTTTCAGGTCGTTTGATTGCAAATAAGAACTCAACATGTGAAGCAGACACCCTTACACCCAATTCTTCGTAAAGCTCACGAATCAGTGCTTCTATTGGTTCCTCACCTTCCTCATTATGACCACCAAACAATCCCCATTTCCCATTGTACGGTGCGTGTTCATCACGATGCTGCATCAGTACTGATTTTCTTTCCTCACTATAGATAATCGCGGAAACAATAAAATTGTTCATGCATTCCTCCTAATTCATAGGAAAGCATATTGGTAAACTATCACACCCCTCACAAATACTCAATAATCAGCGACAAAAACAAAAAATCGCCACTTTCGTGACGACTTTTTGGCTCTGAGGGTGGGGATCGAACCCACGACCAATACGTTAACAGCGTACTGCTCTGCCGCTGAGCTACCTCAGAATATCTCCCTTTTGGGGATGTCCCTATAATACAAAGTAGCCGTTTCTCTGTCAACTTACATTTCCACAACATTATTCCCCTTTAAAAATGCAAATTCCAATTGTTTTCCTACTTCTCTTGCTCTTCTTGTTGTTCCATCACCCCGGTATTGTCTGTAATGACCTCTAGAATCCTTTCTTCGTCTGGATGTTCACCTTCCAATAAACTTGGATCAAAAAATATGGCATGTCCATAGATTACCTTAAACAACTCACCTCTTTCCTTACTCGCCACATCTTTTTCATCAAAGAGATTTCGAATCAATTGTTTATTTGTTTTATATGCTAATGAATTTTGATATTCACGTTGTCTCTCTGTGATTTTTTCATTTGCCTCATGGTTTCCCAGATACATCTCATACACAGACCTATCCCTGGTAATGGAACTGCTTTTCTCAACAATTGCTCCTTCAAAACCTCGAAGATCCTCCTCCATTTTTTTAATTTTTTCGCGGTTTAGTAATCCCGGAATTCCCCAAAAACCCTTCAATACCTTTATTTGTTTTTTTAGCTCGATAACTTTTTCATTCCAATGTTTCACATCTGCCTTTTCTCTTTCATGTCTACGAATTAAATCAGTATTGACATATTCCCATTGCCCCTTAGGTAACTCAAGCTCCTCTTGAGCGCGTACTTCATTAATTTGCGCCTGTAGTCTTTCAATTTTCTCGTCCAAACGTTGTAATTTTTTTATATCATCAAACGCCATTTTTTTCTTTAATTCCCTAATTTTTTCGTATACTTCAAAAGAACTCCCTCCGAGTCTTTCCTTATGTTTCGCGATCCAATCATGGACACTTTCAGGATCCCACAAATATATTATTTCTTCCACATCAGATTCAGTAAACCCTTCTTTTTGTGGAAGCATTACATTATCTTTTATTACACCAACCTTCTCTCCTCTTTTGTCCATATTTTTTGTATTGCAGATATACTTGGCATTAGTATACCATATCTACACTGACTCGAGGAAAACGCGCACACGGTCATCCACCATTACGTCACGGGGGCGCAATGGGCGTGCCAAGGTAATGCCATGTAATGAAGTGGCGCGTGACAGAGCAACATAGGTTTGGCCGTTTGCAAAGGCACCACTACCTAAATCGATGTGTAATTTATCAAAGGTTTTACCTTGTGATTTATGAATCGTTACAGCGTAGGCCAACTTCAAGGGAAGTTGTACAAATGTTCCCCTTTGTTTTTGATCAAGAGCATTTTTTTCTTCATCAAAAACGGTTTCATACATCGTCCATGTATGTGGCATGACTTCGATTGTTTTCCCATCGTCGGTTTGCACCATCACTCGTCTATCAATAATATCTTTCACAGACCCTAACGTTCCGTTCACGTACAATCCATTTTGCGTGTCATTTGCGACAAACATTACCCGCGCCCCAACTTTTAACACGAGGTCAGTTTCGGTTGGTGCATTTTTATCATCAAACTTTCCCGTTGTTTTGGAAGGAAATCGAACAGCCTTAGCACCTAATTCATTGAGACGTTGTTCATTAATTGTTTTAGCGGTGTCATTTCTCCCCGTTAAAATTAAGGTGTCACGATCGGTCATGGAAAACACTCGTTCATGCAACATTTCAAAATGATATTGTTCAATACTTTTTTCTCGAATCGCGTGGAGTAATTCCAAAAAATCTGCATCTTTTTGGCGAAATACATGTTCCAATTCAATGCGATGTAACAAATTAAATTCGCGCAATCGTTTAATTACTTGAGCATCAAAAAAATATTCCGATGCGTATAATTTTTTAAACGCTTCCATCTCATCAAATTTAATAATCGGTGGGAGTTGGTATAAATCTCCAAACATAAGCACTTGCACGCCCCCAAATGGTCGTTCATCTTTTCGTACCGCACGCAAAAATACATCGATGCAATCGAGTAAATCAGCCCGCACCATGGATATTTCATCAATGATGAGGGTGTGCAATTCTTTAAATAGTTTTTTCTTTTGAGAAAAATTTGCCTCTTTTCGGGCACGAGGCACACTGACACTGGGCGCAAAACCAAAACATGAGTGAATTGTTTCACCCCCCACATGCAACGCCGCAACACCCGTTGGTGCTACGGTAATGCAATTTTTAGTTGTATTGAGTCGGTACTGTGTTAATAGCGTGCTTTTCCCGGTTCCTGCTTTCCCGTGAACAAATACACATCCACTATTTTCCTGTAGAAAATCCAGTGCTTCCTGCCATGTCGCGTTTTTTCCATCCATAGTCTACATCGCGTAAATATCTTCTAAAGAGATAATCCCCTACTTCCACTCTATTGTCAAAGTGTGGAGAATTAGGTAATTGATCCCACATTTTTTCAATCTCACGATACAATACATTTACATCTCGTTCTTCACCATTAAAAATAAATGGATAGATTACTGATTTTGATTCTACCGGTGTGAGGTACAAATTATTTAGTAAACATTGGCGAAGTAATATTTTGTATTCTTTATCCGTAAGGGTATACGGATCATGGGTCTCATCAAATATTCCCCCTTTTTTCCTATAGTACTCTCGTGTACCTTGTACTATCTCATTTCGCAAAATTGCTTCTTTCTCTAAAATTTCTTTCTCTATGACTCTATCTATATTTTGAACACTATCCCTACTTACTTCATCAAGTATTTCTTTAGCCAGATCCCCATTTACCTCATTGATTTTACCGCCAGGGACTTCAATAAAATAAAATACCTGCATTCTTTTGTTACCCGCCTTTATTGTTTTCTTCATTTTCTCCCGAAATTCATTAAAGACCTTTAACCCATTCATCATCTCAAATACTCCATTGAGATTTTTTTTCTCATCAAGAGAAACTTCTCCGCGCAATATACGGAGTGAGTCCTTGGTTTTATACTGGAGAATTTCACCATGGCGTCCATATTCATCAATTCCCTGCAATGCGTCTTCTGTTGGTTTTGAAGTGCGCGGTTTTAACTGTAATTTCTCGGCAACTTGATGCGCACCAATATGTGACAACACACCAGACTTTAAACCGCTATATTCTTTTTTATACCCCGAACTTTCAGCAATTTCTTCCAAAATACTCCAAAATACTTTTAAAAACTCTTTGTCATCTCTATTTGCCTGAACAAAATTAATAAGAGTATTTGTGTACTCTACAATTCCCACAATGTCACTTTGTACTTCCGCCAATTTAGTTCTTGTTCTATTTTCATTTAAGTAAATTTGTGATTCTAGAGTTGATTTTAAACCGAATAATAATTCAATCCCTTGTATTTGATCAGGAAATTTTGCAATAAACTGTTCTTTGAGTTTTTTATTTTCCTCATCACTTAAACCAAACCTGACATGCTCTAAATATCTTTCTTGTAAATCAGTTTCTGGTGACTCCTCTAATCCATTAAGAATTTTATTTCTACTCAATATATCATCAAAATTTGCATCAAAACTTTTCTTCCACCAATCACGAAGAATATGCTCAACTTCGGATCGTTCATAGGGTGTTAACCAATTCCCCTCTACATAATCGCGTATATATTCACGATCTTCTTCTGAAAAGTCACGAATGGAAGCTAACACTACTTTTTTCAATAGTGTTTCTGGTGATCGTAATTCTTTTTTTTCTTGTTTTGGATGGACAAAATCTCTAAATTCCATAGTACACCCAGTATACCATTTTTAACGGTTTCACCTTGGGGAAAAGTAATAAAAAATCTCAGTAGTAACACTGAGATTTCAAGCTGCTAGTAATCTTTCAATTTTTCAATTCCCTTCATTTTCTGAATCTTTTCAAGAGCTTTTGCTTCAATCTGACGAATACGTTCTCGGGTCACATTAAATTCTTTACCCACTTCTTCGAGCGTATGCGCCACTCCATCCACTAACCCAAACCGCATTTCCAAAATCTTTTGTTCACGAGGGGTTAAATCTTTAATGATGTTCTGAACATAATCACGTAACAATTCCAATGCCGCTGCGCGATCAGGCGTGATATTTTTAACGTCCTTAATGAAGTCTTGTAATGATGAGTCCTCTTCGTCATCACCCACGCTCGTTTCCAATGAAACGGTTTCTTGTGAGATTTTAATGATGTGACGAACTTTCTCCACCTCTTCATTCATTTCAGCGGCAATTTCTTCAGCAGTGGGTTCACGTCCTAAATCTTGAATAAGCTGACGTTCAATTTGTTGAAATTTATTAATCGTTTCCACCATGTGCACAGGAATACGAATGGTGCGGGATTGATCAGCGAGTGCACGAGTAATTGCTTGGCGAATCCACCATGTTGCGTAGGTTGAAAATTTAAAACCTTTGCGATATTCAAATTTTTTCACTGCACGAAACAACCCAATGTTTCCTTCTTGAATTAAATCGAGCAATGTCAATTGTTTTCCTACAAATTTCTTTGCAATAGAAACCACCAAACGCAAGTTTGCTTCAATCAATTTTCGCTCAGCATTACGTTCACCCCGTTCTTTACCTTTTGCCAAATTAACTTCTTCTTCACCGTTCAATAACGGGATTTTACCAATCTCACGCAAATACATTTGAATAGAGTCGGCCGTCAATTCAGGAATTTCAAAACTCTTATTAGTTTCAACGTTCAATGAAGTTAAAATTTTATTATCTCGTTCTCGATTTCCCAATAATGATTCACGACCTTCAATGAGTGCGAGGCCGTGTTTCTCTAAATCTTGTAAAAACTTTTCATAGTCTTCCACGTAATCTTCTACTTCGGGAAAGGTAAACAAGACTTCTTGTTCGGTAACAAACCCGCGTTTACGTGCTTTTTCAATCAGTGCGTTGAGGGCAGCTTCTTGAGGTGGTAATCCTTTGGGAAATACTCGATCAAAGTAGGGTGAGCCGTGTTTTTTTGCAGGAAGTTTTTTTACTACTTTTTTAGGTGCCACCTTTACTTCTTTTTTTGCTACAACCTTAAGTGGTGTTACTTTTGTAGTAACTTTTTTAACTGGCACCACCTTTTTTACTACTTTTGCAACCACCTTCTTAATTGCTTTTTTGATGGGAGCTTTTGTAGGTTTTTTAATTTGTTTTTTTGACTTGTTTTGCATAAACCATAATGAACGTGATTGCTCACGTGTCAGGGGAAAGTTACATCTGAAACTCAGAGTGTATCATTGAGTTTTTGATAATATTCAAGTAATTGAGCCGCTTTTTCACGGTCTCCCTGCGCCTCAGCAAGTCGAAGTTGCTGTTCTATATGCGCTTTTTTGGCTTGCAAAAACAATTGTTTGCAGCGTGCAGTAAGGCGCTCATACTCTTGAAGCTTTTCTGATTGTGGCAGGGTACCATAGAGGTGGTCTGCCAAAAGCATGAGTATGTGGTGTGGCTCTTCTGCTTCACTTTTTTGTGTAGTCTCAGTGTACCCGTTTTTAAGGGTCGCGTAAAGTGGACGGTAGTTTTCAGGAAAAACCAGGTCAGTGACATCCAAAAAGTCTTTCATTGGTTTTTGGAGCATAATATGAAGCGCCAACAATCTCACAAATGGTGAGGTAACCACTTTTTCTTCACTTGTTACTTGTTTTTTTGGCGCAATTGCTCCTCGTTGCGGAATAATTGCTTTTTTACTTTTTACGGCCTGTAATTCTTGTTCTAATGTTTCCAAACGCACCCCCACCTTTTGTGATAACGTTTGCATCCAAGCCTCACGTTCAATATTAGAAGGAATCGCTTGCAAGTATGGTAACACCGCACTAACAATTGCTTGTTTTCCTTTTGGATCCTCGATGTTATTTTGAGCAATTGCATTATGAATAACAAACGTAATAAACGGCACTGCTTGTGCAATGGCATTATTCCATGCGTCTTTATTTTTTCTAATTATCTCATCAGCATCTTTTCCAAGATTTGCATCAGGCATAATTACCTTCGTATCAAATCCTAACGATAACGCCATCATAATTCCTCGTAGTGCCGCATTTTTTCCCGCACCATCTTGATCAAATGCAAACAACAACGTACCCGCATGATGTTCATCTTTTTGTGTATACCGACGAATGAGACGTAACTGTTCATCAGTCAACGCCGTCCCCGACGATGCAACGGTATGTTCAAATCCAAATTGATGTGAGGTTATTACATCCATTTGTCCTTCAACAATAATACACGTACGCGTTTTGCGCATCGTATGTTTAGCAACATGTAACCCATATAACAGCGCGCTTTTATCAAATACTGCTGTTTGAGGTGTATTCACATACTTTCCCTGATTTTCTTTTTCTTCCAACAACCGACCAGTAAATCCAACAACTGCACCATGATGATCAAAAATTGGAAACATTACTCTATCACGAAATCTATCATAAAATGTCCCGCGATCACTTTTTCCCACAAGTCCCGCTGAAACTAAATCGTCAACGGACACTCCCCGCTTCATACAAAAACTAAACAGTGCATTAAAACTATCGGGAGCATACCCCACATGCCACTCTCGCACTGTTTTTTCATCAAGCCCTCGACGAGCCACATAGTCTCGCGCTTTCTGTGCTACCTCATGCTGTTGCAACACCGCTTCAAAAAATTGTGTAGCTAAATGCAGTGCATCTTTACTTCTATTTTTTTCTGATGCTTGATATTCGACATCACGACGATTGGGCAGCACCACACCAGCACGTTGTGCTAAAATTTTTAAACTTTCAACAAATGATAACCCTTCAGATTTTTGTAAAAAAGTAAAAATATCTCCTCCTTCATTACAACCAAAACAATGCCACGATTGTCGTTCTCGTGACACCATAAATGATGGCGACTTTTCATTGTGGAAGGGGCATCGCGCTTTAAAATTTGTACCGCTGCGCGTTAACGTTATATATTCCCCCACAAAATCCACAATATCCACCTTATCTTTAATTTGTTGAATAGGGGTATTGTCCATACGTTTGTTGTTACTCTAGCACCCTCCCTATCACTTGTCACCCAATACTTCTTACCCCAATAATCCTTTCCAAAATGACTTTTTTTGTTTAATCACTTGTGGGTCGTTTTGTATCCAATGTGCCTCAAAACTATTTCTAATTCTATCTCCTTCATGCAAAACAATGGGCGAATCATATTCACCTTGATGACGTGATGATCCACTATACGTATGCTCTTTTTGATCAATGTGCAATGAAACTTCAACTTCAGTATTACGTTCAGTGACGTACACATGAAATCGTGGATACCACGCGCCACCAATGCGTTTCATATATGACTCACCGTGGGGATGACGCGCATATCCACTGCGCAACATTATAATGTCAGCATTTTCCTCGAAGGGACCTTTGACAATAAATTTCATATTACTTTTTTAGTATAATTTGAATCCCTTTTACGGTAACTTCTTGCAACTGGCCACTTGCTAATGCTTGCGCTAAATTTTGTTGTGCGACAGTGTTTTGTGGATTTTGCGCAACCAGACATGCGAGTGCATATGCGAGTAAATCTATGTCGTGTATTTCTACCGCACTTTGAGCAATTTTAGATAATTCCTTTTCGTTTGTTGGTATAAATTGCATTTTTTTATCAGCAAATGAATTAAAATATGCTCGTAACACGGTTGCACTTTCATAGGCACGATCAAAGGTTAATAATGCATATCCAAATTGATAGGCAATCAGATGATTATCTGTATCAAGTTCATAGGCGCGTGCCCACAATTGTTCAGCCATTTCAAAATCCTTTTGTAACACTTTGCCATTTGCGCGTTGCAAATACATAGTTTGTTTATTTGGTGCCAGTTCACTAGCACGCGCATACAACGTATCAGCTTTTTCTAATGTGGCTTCATCAGAAAATATCATCGCCAATTTTAATTGTATATTTGCGTTTGCCACAATCATTGCAACATCCGTTGGATACTTCTGCAGATACCGTTCTATTGCCGCTACCACAGCATCTGCTTGCCGCTTATCAGTATCAGTTTTTTGCATAGTACGAAATGCAAGATCTGCCATACGCAATAGGTAGTCACGCTTGAATATGTTCGTCGTATTAATTTTTTCCAAGGCAACCGTACTAGCTTCACCTGCTAATGGCTGAGAAATGGCATATGCAACGCTCTGCGAGGTGATATACCATTGATGTACTGTCATGATACTCAATAAGGGAATAACAAACAGCACGGCGATTTCTTTGGGTATTGTCTTCTCCTCTCGCTGTGGTTCAAATATAAGATGTAGTAAGACAACGAGTAATACTGTGTCAGCAACTCCCGTGAATTCAAATAAATATGCAACACCAAAACCAATCACGATTGCAATAATTTCATTTCTCTTTTCTAAGGTACGTAGTTTTTTTATCGCGAACACAAAACAACCACCATATACTATTACTCCCAATATTCCATACATCACCAAAATATCAAGGTAGACATTGTGAGCCCGATCAGACCACACTTGAGAAAATCCATAGCGTGTTAGTCGTGCATCATAGTGGGCATCAAATGCTTCATAAAACATTTGAGATCCATATCCCAACCATGGGCGCTGTACAAATGCGTCCCATCCCGTGTTCCAAATAAATACGCGCTGTTTATCACTATCTAAAGTATTGTCGAGCGAAACGATACGATGCATGAATGGTAATTTTTTTTGAAAAAACTGGGTATGCGTATCAATGTAACGTAGACCACCACCCATAATCATCAAACCAACTAAACTACTGACAATTATTTTTTGTTTCGCAACAGAACTACTTTTTATTATCTGCAGTATTCCCCACACCACTGCCGCCACCAGTACCGCAAGCAAAATGCCGCGTGTTTGTGTCGCCAATAATGAGCCTAAACTTAACACCAGTGGAATTCCCAACCATTTTTTCTTTTCGGTAGTATACAGCACGGTACCAATCGCCAGAATACTCAAGCAGTACAGGGCAAATAAAATAGAATTACCATGAAACCCCTCACTTCTGTGTGCGGTATCACGAAGCAATTCATATACTCCGTATGTTGTTACCACGGTTGAGAGTGCGACAATTTTTTCTCCCATCCATCTTTTTTCACGAACTTCCAATTGATCAATAAAAAAAGACAGGATGCTTATTATCATTACTAAATAAAATCCTTCTCCTCGTCCATCACTTCCCCACATACTCACCCACACATTACTACTCCAAGTAGTTGATAGTAAGGTGAGCATCGTAATTACCCACAATCCTTTAGTGATCCATGACGGTTTTGCAATAGATTTTTTTTGTGCCACTATTACCGAAAAATAAACTGAAAGCAGTACCATTCCTACAACCGCAATCATTAACTTCCCCGCCACATACGGAAACATGACCCCCGGTATAAAACCGAGGGTGATTACCGTAATTACTGCCGTCAGTGTTCCTTTGAAATATTCTTTTTTCATAGTTACTTGTTTTGAAAAAAGTCACTCGCTTCATCAAAGGTAAACGGCATTGTTGATGACCCCGCTGGTAATAAGGTTATAAGTTTTGACGCTTCATCCTTTTTTGGTCCATTCAAGGTGGTCATGTAGTGCAATGCTTCATAGGCTTCGCGATATAATTGCGCACGATAGGCACTTGCCGCAAATAACAATAAAATATTTTCATTATTTTTATTCTCCCTTACTCCAACCAAGTAATAGAATGCTGAAGAACGATATTCTCCCCATTTTGCGAGACTGTTTGCTAATATTTGCCAATCCTGAAACGCATTCACATACTCTTCATTTTTTAGGAGCGGTAAAATAAGTTTTTTTGCTTCTTCATCTTTCCCCAATACTATCAACGATACACCTTTGTAGAGTTTCATGAGTAAAACATTTGGTGCAAATGAAAGTGCTTTTGTATATTGCTCGTCTGCCAATTCAAATTTTCTTTGTAAATTGTAAATTTGTGCAATAGCTAAATAATAAGACTGGCGTTTTGGAGAAAGTTCACGTGCCTTCTCATATTGTGCGAGGGCTTGCGCACTATAATCACCACCTTCATACAAACGGGTTATATATAAATTTCCTTTTAACTCGTAATAATGAGAATAATACGGATTTTTAGCAATCAGTTCATCTACGAGTTGATGAGATCGTGCGTACAACCATTCACGAGCTGCAACATCTGTAATAGAGGGTGATTGCAAAATATTTGCCGCAGTTGTTAAAAATTCTTCACGAGGTGAGGGGAAATACATTGAGGGGGTACGTAATGCCAACTCATAGTAGGGCAACGCACGCGTATATAATCCGCTATCTGCTAATGAAAACCCTTTTACAATATAATTACTACTAATATAGGGATATACCACGGCGTACATAAGGGGAATTATTGATAATAGAATCGCAGCACCAAGTCCCCCGTATACATTTTTAGGTTCAACTATTTCAAGTTCAACGTCATGTGCAACAAAATAAAACAGTGTTAGCTGTAGTAATACCGATAATGCTGTATCAAATGCCAGCAATAAATGGACATGATTAGCACACCAAATTCCTGCGAATATCATTTTTTTGGTAGTATGAATTTTTTTATGATTTAACACCACCCACAACATACCAAAAAAATATGCACCATAGGTCAGCAATCCGATTGCACCAAAATTCACCAGACGTTCTACAATGATATTATGAGCTCGATCAAAGTGCGTTTCCGAATATCCAAATTGCAACAACGCTGGCTCGTAATACTTATCAAAGGCATATTTAAAATTTTCATTCCCCCATCCAAGAAATGGGCGTTCATAAAATGCATTGATACCTGCTTTCCATGCCAATACACGAGTGGTTAAGGTGATTTCACTGAGTGAAAATTTGGTGAGACGACCTAAATCACTGTTATTTTTTAAAAAGGTTACCGAAGAACCTAACAATATAATTAGTAAAAGTGCGAGAGCTCCAAAACCTTTCTTTACTCTTCCTCGCCACTCTTTGTGATTCCACACTACATATATTCCACACACTCCAGCAAATACCAGTAATGCAATAAACGTACCACGCGTTTTACTTAAAATAACTCCTACCACATGGAGCAAGGCAACAGCAGCTGCACCGTAACGAATCCATTTCTTTTCGTGTTCATCCACAATAAGCAACAGCGCTGCTGCAATGTAGAGTAATTCAATTTGTGCAAAGAAAATTGCATTTGCAATCGTTCCTGAGATACGAAACCCCGTATCAATGCCATACAATATAACACCGACATATCGCAAAAATGCTGCTCCCACAACCGCTGCACTTGTTGCTACAACCGTGTACAACACGATTTTCTTTTCTTTTGCTGTAGGAAAAAAAATCCAAACCGACAGATAGATGCTCATGACTGACCACAGTTGCAACAATCCCATGCCCCGCTCTTCATTACCCACAAAACTTCGTACCACATCAATACCTAACAAAGAAATTATGGTGTCTACCAGTAATAAACTGATCGGTAGAGCAACCATCGGGTTTTTAATTATTTTTCCCAGTTGATTTCTATTTTCTTTATTCGTCATTAACACCATCATCAATGACAATAGTACTATGGATATCGTCATCAAAAATAACGTTTTCCCAAAAATGAACGGATAACTCACGTACGGAATTACCACCAATGGTGTTGCGGCTAATCCTAGTAACGTCATTATTTTGGCAATTTTTTTAATCATACGTTATTTTATTTTACTGTGGAGTGTTTCTATGAAAGCTTCAACTTTTTGTTTATAGGTTGGGTCTTTTTCAAGAACACTTGTTGCTGCACTAATACTCTCATCATATCGCCCCACATTTGCTAATGCCATCGCCAATTGCAAACGTTGACTTGCAGTATCAATAAATTCTCCTGCATCATTAGGACGAGCAACTGCTTGTAACATCAGTACAATTTCTTCATAATACCCATTTTTCTCAAAAATACCGATGAGATACTGAACCAATTCTTCGTTGGGTTGTATGGTGTAGCCCTCTCTTAGAGCAATAGATAAATTTCTCGCTGCTTCTCCGCTATTTCCTACGGCATCTTGTGCAAGCCCTTGTAAAAAATACATGAGGGGCGGCGCACCAATTTTTTCCATATTTTTTCCAATGAGTAATGCTTCATTTGGTTTTGCTAACGACAAGAGCATTCGTACCTCTGCAATATCAATCACATGACGGTCTGGTGACAATTCTCGTGCACGCGTAAATAATGCTCGCGCTTTTTGTTCGTGACTTGCTTGATTTGCAGTATCAAACTCCGCAAGAAATCCTTCAACCTGTGCCAAACGTAAAGTTAAAGAAAAGAGATGGGGGTTTTTTTCAAGTTCTTCTTGTAATCCCTTCTCTAAATTCTGTAATACTAACGAACGCACATCAGGACTCATGAGTCGTGCATTGTTTATCGTATCATCGGCAATTGTTTTTAAGGTATCTCGATGGAAAATACTGTTTGATGAAAATAAATCTTTCACTTCATTTTCATACGTTGTTGAAAGTGCTCGGGCATCTAATCCACTTTGTACTACACCAGCTTTCTTCATTTCTTGTAGTGGCAATATTACCCCAAACAATATAAACCACACCGCAAAACCACCCAATACCACGGGAAAACTTGACTGTACCATGTTGGGGAGTCTTATTTCTTTTTCTAACGAGATAAGTACCGCAAGTCCCAGAAACACCGCAAATAAGATTGATGGCGTATCAAACGTCAAACTTCCAAATGCAATGTATGCAACGATCAATGCAGCAACCGTACGAGCACTATATTTTTCATCACCCTTATACACACGAATTCTCCACAACAATAAGCCGAGTGCTACCACAAAAAATAATAATCCAATAATTCCTTGGCTTGCCAAATATTCAAAGAAGATACTGTGTGGACGTTCTCCCCATGTTTCATAAAGTGATGCGTGTGCTCGCGCAATTAATCCCACCGGATAATGACGATCATACGCAACCTCATAATTTTCTGGTCCCCAACCAAGTAGAGGTTTTTCTAAAAATGAGACGTACGCTGTTTTCCAAAAATAAATACGCGTGTCGATACCACTCACACTCAATAATTTTTGTGCCACACTATCAACGGTGCCAAAAAATTCGCGTTGAGCTACCACCCACAACGAACCAACCGTAAAAATAGCGACAAGTCCGACAGTTGCACCAACTTTTAGTAATTTAGATTTTTGTTCGTACAAGGCATACCCAAAAAATGTCAGCACACCGGCGATCAACCCAATACCACCTGCACGTGTTTTAGCAACTAGCACCGTCACGACAACAAACATCGTCAACAATGTTGCCCATATTTTTTTTGTTTTATTTTTTTCTTCCCACCACAACGGAATACCAGCTAATGCCGACATCATCACGTGTGCCCCAAAATAAGTTTCATTACCAAATAAACCGATAAATCGTCCACTCAATCCAGGAACACCAACATGCACGTCAAATAATCCGTTATTAAATTGGATGAGCCACGCAACTATTGATGCGAACACCCCTGAATATAATAAGGTATACCACGCCAATTTTCGGTGCTCGGGATTTTTTCGTAAGTATGCCCCAAATACCACTGCACCACTTAATAATACGATCCAGGTAGTTGTACCACTTAACCGAAGTGCATCACCAAAAAAACTTTTAGCAACATCAACCCCAGTGAAACCTGAAATTAATCGAATTCCAATTATAGTGAGTACTCCCAATACTGTTGCAGTAATTGGTAACGATGACTTTTTTTGCAATGCTTTCATGCAACTGACTCCCACAACCATCGCAATCAATCCAAAAGCAATCAACCATTTTCCGATATGATACGGAAAAATAGTTTGATATGTTACGATAGTAGGTAATATTGCCAATATCCCCAAAATAATTACGAGAATATTTTTTTCAAACCATTGTCTCATATAACAAGCGGAGAAACCGAGATTACTCCAATATCAATAATATCTACTCCGTCAATGCGCGCGGTTACCCAAGCGGTTCCCGCCACTTTCGTACTAAACATAAACACCGCTTCCCCATTTTCATTTGTCACACTTTCTTTTGGAATTATCACATCGCCATTTCGGTTACTGCTCAGGGCAACTTTTGCATTTTGTATACGCGCACCAATTGCATTACGTGCGGTTACCGTTACCGTAACTTTTTCAATACCATCTGCTAAAATTGGAGAAATACTTGTTGCAATTGTTGAGCGTGTTGCACTTGCTGGCACATTACTTGTTACTGGTGGTTCAGCAAAATATACTTTCATAGTTCCAATCCACACACTGTTTGCGTACACATCCAGGTACGCACTTCCCATTTGAGTTGAAGTAATAAATGCCGTTACGATACCACTTGAGTTGGTAATTTTTTGAGGAATAGAAATCACATCAACACCACCTCGATTTGATTTTACGTCTACCGTCACATCACGGAGCCGTGTGCTTGTGCCGTCTCCACTGATGACTTCTACCTGAATTTGTCCATTGGTCGCACCATCAGCGATGTACCCACCAATTTGGCGAATACGGGAATCTTGTGGAGAAATTTTTGATCCATTTATTTTTTCAATGGTAATTACTTTTTCTTTTGCTACATTCCCTACGGTAATTGTAAATAATACATCATTAAAATTTCGCGTTACCACTTTTCCTCGGTATGTCCCAGGTGCAACGGCAAATTTTTGTTCGCCACCCACTTGTGTCATCAATACGTTAGTAAAATCGAAATCCTTATACAAAGTTACTGAGGCTGCTGGTACCGGCATACCCGCTTCATCAATCACTCGTATAGTAAGTGGTTTTGTTAAAGCTGCGCAATTCATGGATGTACTCGCTACCGTGCAAGGAGTATTGCCCTGTAAACGTACGGTTGTCACGGTATTTTTTTGCACCAACACGCGTGATAATGCTGTGTTAGTTGTTACATTTCCAAAACCATCTGCAAATATCACCAATGCCTTTTCACCATTTTCTGAAAAATAGTATGTATTATTTATTTTTTTTGCCGCTTGTACGCCGCCAAATTCAACAACTGCATTATTAATTGGCAATTGTGATTCATCGTACACCGAAACTACGAGTGGGTATGCAAGGCGAAAGGGAGTATTAATATTTTTAGTACTTCCTACATCCAAAATACCTGTTTCTTGTGTCCCCCCAGTCACATATCCTCGTGCCCCAACCGTAAATGAGCATGAACGATCCTCAAAATTTTTCCATGCGATTGTAGCAGTAAATTGTCCAGGTACTCCATTTGATTTTACACTTTCTACACTATCAACTGAACAATTACCCACTTCAATTTCAGGAATGCGAGATGTTAATGGTTCATTAAATTCATCAACTACTGAAAAAGTTACCGTTGATACCGCCGCCGCCCTTGCCCCCAACGGCAGTGCTATATATAAAACCCCCCCAGCAATAAGCCCTACAATATTGCGTAATTTCATAACTGATAATCAATAATATATTGCTTTTAGTATCTCATATTTTCGTGATTATTTACAGTGGAGGGAAACCTATCACCTAAAACATAAAACCACCCTTTTGGGGTGGCCTTATTGAGTGTATTACGCAGCAATTGAAACGATTTTCAATGCGGTAAATGGTTGGCGGTGACCAACAGTTCGACGATAGCGAACCTTGCGTTTGTATTTCACCACTGAAACCTTAGCAGCACGATCTTGTGCTTCTACCACTGCTTTAATTGTGACATTCACGCTTGGAGTACCTACTTTTACATCACTTCCATCATCATTACCAATAAGTAATGCTTCTTTCATGATAATTTCAGAACCAACTTCAGCAAGCATTTTTTCTACTTTAACTGTTTGGCCTTCGCGTACAATGTATTGTTTTCCACCTGTTGTTATTACCGCAAACATATGTGCTAATATCCAGTATTTCGCTGGAAGTACGTTATTTTGTGGTCCTACTATATCGCATAGACCCCTCTGCTGTCAAGCCTTTTGTACCCTTTTTTCAACATAAACTATCATGATGAGTGATAGGACCAATAACACCCCCAAAAGTGCGTATTTTTGGGCGGAAGTTAATATTAAGGTCACCCCACTAATGAGGAGTGCTACCCCATAATATACCCAAACCGTCTTTTCATCCCCAAGGTAATTCCGCAATCGAAAGTGTAAATGGGTGTCATCCCCTTCCCACGGTTTTTTCCCATTTTTCAGTCTTTTGAGCACGACATACAAAAAATCTATGCTGGGTAATGCCAAAATTAAGCTTGCGGCGGCAAATTTGATTCCACCGAGTAATGCCAAGAGCGCCAACATAAACCCTGTCCACGTACTCCCGATATTGCCCAAAAATACCTGTGCCGGCTTATAATTCCATACCAAAAACCCCAGACAACTTGCACCAAATAATGCTGATAAGATGGCAATATTTTTATCAAAATAGGGGGTTGCTAATGAAAACGCAGCAATACCAAACCCACCAATCGCACTAATTCCCGTCACCAATCCATCCAATCCATCCAATATCTTTGTCACCATAGTCATCCCCACAAGCCACACAAATGACACAATACCACTGACCCAGAGTGATAATACTAGCATTCCACCAAAAGGATTTGAAATGACAATTTCTTTATTGAGCCAAAGTACCACCCATAATGCCGCACCAATTACAGCTGCCAATTGTTTTCGTGATGAAATGTTGTATCTATCATCTTGATAACCCGAAATACCGAGCACCATTGTTGCCCCCACACAGGCTATAACATAGGACGCGGGAATTTCTAAACGCCCACTTATTACACAAAACCCAGAAACCACTAAAAAGGCGAATATAATGCCAGCGCCTCCCAATAATGGTGTTGGGGTGGTATGTTTTTTTCGTGGTAGATTTGGTTTATCAACAATTCCGTACGCCCGCGCAAATGCAGTTATTATTCGCGTACTTATCACTGCCAAGCAGAATGTTGTGAGTAACAATGACACCATAGTACGCTTAGCGTACCGTTACTTTCTCCCCTTCGTCAATTTCTATGGTTCCATTGCGTTGTACTTTTTGTGCCAATAAGAGGTCGGCTACTACTGTTTCAATAGTATCAGTAATTACTCGTCGCAGAGGTCGAGCACCAAACTCAGGGCTGTACCCTCTGTTTGCCAGTGATGTAACTTCAGCATCGGTAACCACCAAGGTAATTCCTTCTTTTTCTTTCAATTTTTCTGCAATCGATGACACCAACATATGTGCAATTTCTTCGATATGCTCTCGTTGTAATGGTCTAAATACAATTACCCCATCAAAACGATTGAGTAACTCTGGTTTATAGACTCCCTGTAGTTCTTTTTGCATGAGTGCCGTCTTCATGTTTTCATGACTTTCTCCTCGCGCTACCGCATTTTGAATATACTGACTTCCTGCATTTGAGGTTGCAATTACCATTACATTAGTACAATCAATCGTTTGTCCCACACTATCAGTAATTCTTCCATCATCCAACAACTGCAAAAATACATTGAGCACTCGCGCATCCGCTTTTTCAAACTCGTCGAGTAACAAAATAGCAAATGGTTTTTGTTTAATACTTTCTGTTAGTAATCCAGTGCCTTGTTTATTGGTTTCCCCCAATAATCGCGTAATAGCATTCGCATCTTGAAATTCAGACATGTCAAACCGAATCATGCGGTCTTCCCCACCAAAATATGAACGCGCCAACATTTTAGTTGTTTCTGTTTTTCCTACACCCGTTGGACCCAAGAATAAAAACGAAGCAATGGGACGATTGCCACTACGCATATTTGTGCGAGCACGACGCAACGCTGAACTCACCGCTTTTACTGCTTCATCTTGTCCCACCACACCTTTTTTCATGGTTTCTTCTAACGCCAATAACGTGTCTCGTTCATCCGTGTTAACACTTTGTACGGGAACATTTGCTTTTTGTGATGCAATAAAACCAACATCTTGATCGCGTACCAATTGTCCTTTTCCTCGCGTTGATGCAACACTAGCACACACCTCTTCAATTAAACGGATACATTTTTCAGGTGCGGCCATATCATGAAATAATTTTCGCGATAAACTTACGGCTTGTGCAATCGCTTGATAGGTGACGTACACTCCATGACGATTTTCAATTATGGCTGTTTTTGATTCCACCGCTTGAATACAACCTCCTTCATCTAATTCATTGAGTTGCACTCGTGTTAATAAACTACCCAATCGGGTACGCGCAACGGTTGTTTTATACGCACCTTCACTACAAGTTCCCAACAACATGATTCCTGTTTTCTCAATTACTTCTGCCAATGTTTCACTTAAATCTTGGCCTCCACCACCACCTGCTTTAATACCTATCAAACCATCAATATCTTCAAACACTAACGCCACATTTCCCGAACGAGAAGCTTCGCCGATTATTTGCATGAGTCGCACATAATACATGGAAGGGTTTTCACCACTGACAATAAATGCAATGGGCACCACAATGATACGTTTGTTAGCAAGCGCTTTTGATGCCGTTGCACCTGCAATTTTTTGTGCGATCATTTCAATGAGTGCCATTTTACCCACCCCTCTATCTCCCGTAATTAAAACACCACGTGCTCCACTATCAAAGGCACGCATCACTCCTTCTATTTCGCTTTCCCGTTGTACAACTGGTAACAATCTTCCCGCAACGGCTAATTTTATTAAATCTTTCCCCACACTATTTAATAACGGTGTTGCCAATCCCGTCATCGCTTCGCCAGCATCACTGAGTGAGTGGAGTGCTGCCTTTTGCCAATATGCGCGATAGGAACTTGATAACATGCGCGTAAATCTCATCCATGCCACTCCATGTTCTCGCATCGTTTGTGTGATGCCGACATGTTCTAAAATTTGAGCAACATACTCATTATGCATCATGGCACTTTCAGCGATATGTGACACTCGCACCAATTCTTCACCTTGTTGTGATGCTAAAATGTACGCATGTGCTAATGTTTCGTAAAATCTCGATTCAGCAATATTTTCTTTCGTTGCACTACTGACCGTTGCAATACTTTGTATGAGCGTGTCTTGTAATTGCTTGGGAGGTAACTCAAATCGAATACACAATTCCTTCAATTCTTTTTCATCAAGTAACCGAATAAAGAGATGTTGTTCGTTGGTATGTTCTTTTCTTTTGTTTGCAAGTAAGATTGCATCTTCAACTACTTTTTTTGCGCGTTGGTCAAAACTATACGCAATATTATGATACGCACCGCCATGAAATTTTCGCGCAACCTCCCACGTCATTCCTGATTCTATATTTTGTAGTGTTACCCCTTTTTTAACCGGCAACACATTACTTCCTTCACGACGCAGCGACGCAATTGCTATCCACATTAATATTCCCGCACCCGTTAGTGATAGGTAGTGAGATTCCTGCAGCACCTCTTGTTGCAAAAATACCTGCACCGCCACTAACCCTACTAACAATCCCGCTAACAAAAAAAATATAACATTTTTAGTAATGAGTAATACCCGAGCCATTCTTCGTGCGCGGATTTCATCAACCCGTAACCCTTCTTGCCATGCAAAAAAATGAGGGCCGTTTACAAATCCCATATATGCACCGCGACATTGCGCGCGAATTTCGTGATCATTCTTTCCATCACAGATCAGTAGTGGAATATTAGGCAGCGACATATGCAGAAAGATTCATTACAAAATATCCTAATAAAAATAAGGGAACGGTGATGTACGCAACAAATCCAATCAATATGCATACTGTACCAAGTATGGCACCAATACTACGTACTACTACTTGAAATAATCGCATGAAAAAACTGATGATGCGTCCTTGCCAATCATACTGTTGAAACATGGGTGTAAAAATATGACGCGTCCACATCCACACACCCATCGCACGCCACACACCAACCACCATCGCAACAACCGTGTTGTACGCGCTTGCCAAACCACGACCATACCACCACAACGGCGCAATGATAGTGTCCAGTAGTGTTACTCGTATTGCATTTTTTACATATGCTACCATATAGCATTAGTATACCACACTCTTTATTTTCCTGAATGTTGAAAAATAAAAAAACCGCACCAACTTTCTACTGACGTATCAGTATAATTGATGCGGAACGATGTTTTACTAACTCTGTGTTACTGATTGCTCTTCTAAATCATACACAAGGAAATGAGCGTGGCGCTCCCATTCAGTGTCCCACCGCTCGACATTGAGATGGCGGCCCTGACTACGATTCAGGCACAGCACATAGAAACTCCAATTGGCATTAAGCGCGACAACTGCAACTATATTTTGGATATCGGGATACCTTGCTCCAAAAGCTAGGATTTGTCCTGTGTATGCAGGCCAGAAACCCCTACGGATAATTTCATCGATTGCTTCCTGTGTTGAAATTCGCCGATGAAAACCAATAAGTCGAAGTTTAAAATCACCACGAGGACCCACGTAGTTACGGTTATCAGCAAAGGCATATGCATCGACCATATCACTTACCCAGTGGTAATCACCTGACGTAACCAACTGATCAAAAGTTTGATCATTACCGACCGTGACAGGATATACCGCTTGTTCTGCTGATAGGACGAGTTTATGTTCACTGGATTCAGCTTTGGATAGTTCCAAGATTAGTTCAGCAATCCGTTTTTGATTTTCTGTTTGTGAAATAACTTTTTCCGCTTCTACCTTAGATAGACCCTCAATATTAAGGAGTGTTGAGATTTCCATATTTGCCTCACCGGAAATCCAGAATCCACAAAAACCTCTCTTCATAGGAACCTCCTTTAGGTCCATGGTGCTGAATGAAAATTCCATTCAGTAGTGGGATTATGCGTAAAAATATCGATTTTGTCAATAAAAATATGTCACACTACTTTTATTACCAGATTGCCACTTTCCCACACAAGCAACAAACAACAGAACAAAAAACCGGTGGTTAGCCGGTTTTACTTTAATGCGACGTAATCTTCTGAATTAACTTTGATGTATTCTACTTTTCCTTCAAGGGTTAATCCGAGCTGTGCAATTTTTTCACTAATGACCGTGCTTGCTTGTAGTTGTGCAATATCACGCTCAATTTTTCTATTTTGTTTTTCTAAATTTTGCACCATTTCTTGCACATCCTGTAATGCAAATCCTTTTACCGTGAGTGCATTCACTTGAAATACATATAACAATACCACCACAATACCAACTCCAAACACTGCCCCATTGCGTAGGTACACTGTTTTTAATGAAACGGTTCGTGTGGTAGCAATATGTCCCTCCATATAGTACGTCTATTACTTCTTTTGTGCGACGCGCAATTTTGCACTGCGTGATCGCGGATTTTGTTTAATTTCTTCGTCACTGGGAGATAACGGTTTTGGTGTTATTACTTCCAATGATTCGTTGCGAGCAAATTGCAATTTTACAATTTTATCTTCTAACGAGTGAAACGTGAGAATAGCGATGCGTCCTCCTGGTTTAAGCAGTGACACCATTTTAGGAATTGCTTCCTTTAAATTATCCAGTTCATCATTCACAGCAATGCGCAACGCTTGAAATACGCGTGTTGCTGGATGAATGGTACCTCGAGGCACATGTGACATTTCTTTTTCAATGATTGCCACCAACTCACTCACTCTTGTGATACGTTTTTTACGACGATGTTCTACAATAGCGTGGGCAATTTTTCTCCAGTATCGTTCACCACCCAATTGTCGAAATATTTGTCCCAATGATGATTCCTTTTCTTTATCAAGAATGTCAGCTGCAGTTACCTCCAATGAATCATTAAGACGCATGTCGAGCGGACCATCTTTCATGAATGATAATCCTTGTTCATCATTCAATTGTGATGACGACCATCCCAAGTCGAGCAAAATCGCATCCACACTTTCAACATCTTTCGGTAATATCGTATCAATATACTTGAAATTACCAGGCAAAATGGTGAGAGAGTGTTTGTATTTTTTCAATCGTTCCTCTGCGCGTTTTCGTGATTCTTTATTTTGGTCGATTCCATAGACATGACCCAATGGTGCAACTTTTTGCAAAAAAAGTTCGGTGTGTCCCCCATCTCCGAGTGTTCCATCAATAACAACAGCTGAATCATCAATGTTCAATAGTTCTAGAATTTCTTTACTCATGATCGGTACGTGGTAGGTCATATGCCAAAAGGAGTCAGTGTGGCAGCGAGTTCATTTGCCGTTTGTGCGGTTTTACTTTGATATTCTCGCCACTTCGTTTCATCCCACAATTCAATGCGAGTATTAAGACCCGCGAATACGACAGTTTTACCTGAGAAAGCGAATTCCCGCAAATATAGCGGAATCATGATGCGTCCCTGTGCATCAGGTTCTACTTCAATAGCGCCTGATAACATGTGTCGGGTAAATGCACGAGCCTGCTCATTGGAAATGGGTAATTGGGAAATCTTTTCTATAAAAATATTCCAATCTTCTCTTGTATATAAAAAGAGCGCGCCATCTAAACCGCGGGTCAGTACGGCACTATTTCCTAATGTGTTGCGAAACGTACTCGGTACTGCAACCCTCCCTTTTGCATCGAGTGCATGTGTAAATTCTCCAATAAACATAGAGAGTGCGGGTAGTGATCACCTTTTGTGGGACTTTTCAGTTATGAATCACCTTCTTTGTGTTTCAACACGTGAGGAGGTATTGAGAACATATTCACAACTGAAAAGTTACCCCACAATTCCCCACTTTTCACCACTACAACTTTAGTATAGCCCACTTTACCCTTCTTGAGCAGGGATGTTATCCACATAAATTAAAAAAGACCCCCGTAGGGTCCCGTTACAGTGCAACTCGCGTCAGTTCTCTTTCCGTGATATACACACCGGTCAAATCCACCTGACGTCCTTCAACCCAATAATTTACTAACAGTGCACCCTCCGTTAGCGGAATGATGACATTATAATGTGCGAATCCATTTATATCCCATGAGGATTCATCAAATCTCTCAACAGTTACGAGGCAGAGCGGGTCTCTTCTCAACTCCACAACTCTTGGTGACTTGATAAAAATACACCTTCTTATATTTGTTTCGGTGGGGCTAAAAACTCCCACCGCAATCTCCCAAATTTTCTCGTCGCCACTTTTGTACACCTGAATCCTGATTTTCAAGATTGTTCCCTCTAAATCCAAAAAACCAGATTCATCGCCAGATTCATCGTCTATATCTATGTAGCTTTTCGACATGACCATCTCCTTGCCCTATGGCAGTGAAGATACCCAAAACCTAGACCGATACATCCATTTTGTCAACCACCCAATAAACTTTTTCGATGTTTTTGTTGATAAAAACTTTTGGCAAATCTATGTGATTCATCGCGCACTGCTACAAGAATATGTTCATGCAATCGTGCTAATTGTATGAGTTGTTGTCGTTCACTCACTTTTTTTGTCGCAACCACAAACTCAATTTTTTTTCGCGTTGGTCCTTTTGCAAGACCAATAATTGGGACATCAATTCCCATTCGCTCCAATACACTTTGTGCACGATTCACTTGTGGTAATCCGCCATCCATGAGTAACAACGTCGGCATACCCCAATCAAGATGCGTAAATCGACGACTGAGTACCTCATCCATCATCGCCACATCGTTAGCGCCTTCCACGGTTTTAATTGAAAATTTTCGGTAATGCGAGGATGCTTTTTCACCATCAATAAACACCACCATGCTTCCCACCGCATGGACGCCGCTAATATTTGAAATGTCATATCCTTCCACCCGCGCAAACAATGGATGATTTACCGTTTCATCATGATCTTGTGTAATGACTGATACATCTTGAATGTGTTCCAAGTGTTCAATTTTATTGCGCACCTGTGCCGCCTCTTCAAAATTTTCATTTTTTGCGGCAAACGCCATTTCTTTTTTCAACTCTTTCAAAATATCAACTCGTTTTCCTTCAAAAAATTGCACAAGATGACGAATGTTCTTTTTGTATGCGGTTGGCGTGATACTGCCATCACACACTCCTGGGCACAAACCGATATGTTTATTAAAACACGCTTTCCCCACCTTTCCTTCAGCGGGTGGATTACAACTTGAGTATGGAAATAATCGTCGCATGATACGCAACGCTTCACGAATTGCCCGCGCACTCACAAACGGTCCGTACACGCGTGCAAAACTTTTTTCTCCCACATGTTCCAATTCATTTCCTCGAACAAGCTCAATTTTGGGATATTCATCTTTGGTAATTGCCACATACAAAAATGTTTTGTTGTCTTTACCGAGCACGTTAAAATGAGGCCAATACTCTTTTATCAATTGTGCTTCAAGAATGAGTGCTTCAATGACGGTTCCCGTTTTAACGGTTTCAATATCTGTCACTACCGCAATTGCTTCTTCGATGGGACGCTTCACTTCGTTCGTATTTTTTTTAAAGTATGACGACACTCGATTTTTTAAATTCGTCGCCTTCCCCACGTACACCACGGTGTTGCGTGCATCTTTAAACAAGTACACCCCTGGTGACTGTGGCAATAATCGCAGTTGTGACTTGATATCGAGTTTCATAATTACTATTTCAATTGCATGGTGAGTACGAGTTCTACGTGAGGCGTATGTGGGAACATATCAAATGCCCGCACGTTTTTTATTGCAAATACTTCTAAAAATTTTGGTAACTCTTCCACAAGTTTGCTCGGATTACATGATACGTACACTAATGTTTTAGGTTGTACCTCACATAACTTCTCAATTACTTTGGGGTGAAGACCAGCACGTGGTGGATCAATAATGATAATATCATGTTCATCTTTTTTCATCGACTTGATATGATCTTCGGCTTTGAGTGCAATAAACTCTGCGTGCACGTTATTTGCAATCGCATTTTCTTTTGCTTTGACAATCGCTGCCTCTACCAACTCAACACCTTTCACTTTCACGTTCTTTTGTGCGAGCGGTAATGTTAAAAATCCGGTGCCACAATACATATCGAGTACGTATGAATCACTACTCGTTGCTTGCATTACTTCATCAACGACATATGCCTGTAGTTTTTCTGCCGCTTTCGTGTTGGTTTGAAAAAATGAGAAGGGAGAAATAGCAAATGTAATGCCGCCCGCGATTTCATGCAATTCTTCTTTTCCGTACAACAATTCTACATCGTTTGTTTCTGAAATATCAGTGATACTTGTTTGCATGCCACGATACAGTGTTGTAACGAATGGTTGCAGACGAGTAACAAGATCATCCCACACTTTTTGTACGTCGATATTTTCAGGATGACTGTTGCAAATTATGGTGATCATCCGTTCGTTGGTTCGTTTTCCTTCACGAATTACCACATAGCGAATGTATCCCGTATGTTTCACGGCGTCCCAACCAGTTAGTGTATGAGCACTCATCCAATCGCGCACTGTTTGTAAAATTGTTGGCGTTTCTTCTGATAACAAAAAGCACTCCGTGAGATTCAATACCGATTTCCACATCCCTGCTGGTTTCAACCCAATTTCTCCATTTCGCCCAACCGGATAATCCATGCGGTTGCGGTAATAAAAGGTGTCGGGGCTATGCACTACCTCGCCAATTTCTAAGGGAATGTTATTTTTTTCAAATAAACTCGTGAGAAATTTTTGTTTGGCTTGTACCTGATCTTCATAGGCAACATGCTGCATGAAACAACCCCCACAACTTCCCGCGAAGGAACATTTGGGTGGTACTTTGGGGATATTCTCAATAATGCCACGGAGTATGTCTTTCTTTTCTCGTTTTTTCATATTACCCATTATTTTATAGTGTTTTTGATGATTTGGCAATAATAATGTCCAGTGGCGTATTGACAAAACACTGTTTTTATGATAGTATTTCTCCATCGTTTCTCGGCGGTTTACCGCTAAAGGAGGGATCCATGTCGACCGACTTCAAGAAGGATGCCAACTGCCCACACTGTCTGGGACGCACATCGCACGCACTGAGTGGTCGCCCACGCTGCCGCAAGCGGATGGCGAAGGGCGGCAAGCAGAAGAACAAGGAGGTGAAGAAGCAGAAGAAGTAATCGTCGGTGTCACAACTCCGACAGCAAGGACCGCCCACGGGTGGTCCTTTTTAATTTCCTAAAACTTTTTTCAAGTATAGTCCGGTATACGATCCTTTTTTCTTGGAAACTTGTAGCGGTGTTCCAGTTGCAATAATTTCACCGCCATTGTCTCCCCCTTCCGGACCCAAATCAATAACGTAATCTGCACATTTGATGACATCGAGATTATGTTCAATCATCAACACTGAATTTCCACGATCTACCAATCGTTGTACGACATGTAATAATTTGCGTACATCCTCATAGTGTAATCCAACCGTTGGTTCATCCAACACGTACAATGTTTTACCGGTTTGTCGTTTGGATAATTCAAACGCGAGTTTAATACGTTGTGCTTCACCACCTGATAACGTCGTCGCGCTTTGTCCCAACTCTAAATATCCGAGTCCCACCTCGTTTAAAATATTCATGACGTCGGCGATCACCGGAATATCTTTAAAAAATATTCCCGCCTCTTCAATCGTCATTTTCAACACTTCGTAAATTGATTTTCCATTAAAGTGAACAGCGAGTGTTTCGGTATCAAATCGTTTCCCATGACACACATCACATTGCACAAACACGGTCGGCAAAAAATGCATTTCAATAGCGAGTTGTCCATTTCCTTCACAGTGATCACATCGTCCTCCACCTCGTTGTCGGGGAACGTTAAATGAAAATCTTCCTGCCTTATATCCTTTCACCCGCGCGTCAGCAGTTAATGCAAACAAATCGCGAATATGTGAAAACACGCCCGTGTAGGTTGCGGGATTTGAACGGGGTGTACGACCAATAGATCCTTGATCCATCAAAATAATTTTATCGAGATATTCAGTTCCCAATACTTCTTCAACACCTTCAACTTTTGCGCGCGTTCGTTGGAGCTTTGCATTCACCGATGCAAAAATAATGTCATGCACGAGCGTTGACTTCCCACTTCCTGACACTCCCGTCACGCACACAAATCGTTTCAATGGCACTTCAACGGTGATATTTTTTAAATTATTTGCCCGCGCATTTTTTACTTTTAAGCGTGGCACATTTTCCACCGAACGATACGTTGGAATCTCAATTACTTTTTTCTTTTGCAAGTAATCAATGGTCAATGATTGTTCTTTATTTTTTCCTGCTAGTAATTTCTTTGTTTCCCCTGATGCAACAACATTTCCTCCATGAATTCCCGCTCCCGGCCCAATATCAAGTAAAAAGTCGGACGCCAAAATTGTGTCTTCATCATGTTCCACCACGATAATAGAATTTCCTAAATCACGAAGTTCGAGTAATGTTTTAATTAATTTTTCGTTATCTCGTTGGTGTAATCCAATCGTTGGTTCATCCAGTACATACAGCGTACCTGTTAGTTTAGAACCAATTTGTGATGCAAGACGAATACGTTGTGCTTCTCCTCCCGACAATGTTCCTGCGGTACGTGACAATGTCACATAATGCAACCCCACATCCATCATGAACGTTAATCGATCAATAATTTCACGTAACACGGTTGCCGCGATCGTATACTGCGTTTCATTTAATACACCCGTTCCTTTCCCAGGAATTAAATCCATGAAAAATTGTAACGCTTGTGTGATTGATAAACTTGTCACTCCCACAATATTTTTCTTCCCGATTGTCACTTCCAAACTTTCTTTACGCAACCGTGCCCCATGACATTCACCACATAACTCATCTGAAAATAGTTCGGCTGTTCCCAAACCCATACATGCAGCACATTGTCCGTAGGGTGAATTAAAACTAAACAAGCGCGGTTCAATTTCAGGAAACGCAAAATCATGTTCAGCACATGAAAATTTGGTTGAGTAGGTGATTTCTTTTCCATCAGGAAAAAGTATTGTTACTGTTCCCTGACTTTTACTGATCGCCATTTCAATTGCTTCCAATAACCGAGAAGTGTCTGCTTGGCGCGCCAACAAAATTGCAGACAATTCATCAACAATTAAATCGATATTGTGTTGTGTATTACGTTCTAACACTAAACGGTTTTTAAGGGTGCGGACTTTACCATCAACACGCACCTTCATGAATCCGGCATTATATAAATCGTACAACATTTGGTGGTACTCGCCTTTACGACCCCGCACCACACTCGCCATAATCGTCACTACTTTTCCATTTTCTGTTTCATCTTTTACATGAGATAAAATTTGGGTTGCAATTTCGTCAGGTGTCATCTTGGTGATTTCTTTGTGACAGACAATACAATGTGGCGTTCCCACACGTGCAAACAACACCCGCAAATAATCATAAATTTCGGTAATAGTGGCAACCGTTGAACGAGGATTACTCGAATGTGCCTTTTGGTCGATGGAAATTGCTGGTGACAATCCTGAAATTTCATCAACGTCTGGTTTGGGCATTTGACCCAAAAATTGGCGTGCATATGCCGACAAACTTTCCACATAGCGTCTTTGACCTTCTGCAAAAATGGTATCAAACGCCAAAGATGACTTCCCACTTCCTGAAAGTCCCGTAAACACGACTAATTTGTGACGCGGCAAGGTCACGGAGATATTTTTGAGGTTGTGCTCGCGCGCACCTTTAATAATGATAGAGTTTTCCATAGGTGTATCCAGTATACAAGTCTGTTGCCTGATTTGACAAACAACGCTACTCACGGCAACCTACAGGTAGTTCTTTCTCAGTAGGAGGAAGCCATGAATCCTGACATTGGACAAATACTTGCAGCGGCTAGTGATGCACTACGTTCACAATTCAAACCTGAATTTATTGCGCGTGTTGATATTATCCTTCACAATCAACGTCTTGCTGAAGTCAATAAAGCCGTTGCTGATTTCTTTATAGCTAATCTGGCGGATACTCATCACACACTCATTACTGAATTTCGTCGTTGGGTGAACCACACTATGCGGTTGGTGTATCGTAGCCATCTCAAGAGTAGCATCCCTACGGTTCAATTATTTCGTAAAAACTACTTGGGTAGTGCTCTGGGTGATGTGTTTCTATGCTGTGCTGAAGTGGCGCGTGTCGTGTTTTATGCCTACAACATCGAGGTTGAAAAAATCGATCAACAGGGATTTGTTGAAGTAACGATCAACAAAGAACTTGGCAACACTATTTTCTTGTTTGCCTAATCCAATAACCCCGCCATGTGCGTGGTTTTTTATTTATTGACTTTACCCGCTAAAGCGAATAGGATTTTTATTGTCCCGTACTAAGGAGGGTGTATGTTGACAATTTTGCACTCTGTCTCGGAATTAATTGAATCTTATCTGCGTCATTTGCAGCAACTTTTTTTTCAAAATAAAAATGTTGATTTTTCAAATGAACACTGCAGCAAAATTGCCGCAGAATATACTCCCCACTTTGAAGGAATAAGTGCGGCTGAATTAGCACGTATCGGGAGAGAACACTGTAGTTTTGTTACCAAAAAACTGCGCGAGGTTCTTGAGAATCGTCACCTTATGAATCGTAGTACTGCTATGGTTCAACTCTATTCACGGACCGATCCTCCAGAAACAATGCAAGAAGTATTTGCAAACCTTTTTGCTGACATTGTGATCTTGCTAGGAAGTATCAATCATTGTGTTGTGGTAAAGAAAAAAGAGCGCACTGAACTTACCGTCACGGCAAGCAGAGAATTTGTAAACGCGCTGCATTTGTAAGACTACATAAACACCCACGGGTGTTTTTTATTTTTTCTTTGTGGTGCGGACGCGTTGTTTTGCTTCCTTCCCTTGTTTACTGAGTTTCTTTTGCAACTCACGAATTTCATCACGTAAAATTGCAGCAACTTCAAATTGTAATTGTGATGACGCTTCTTTCATTTGTTTTTCTTTTATTTTAATACGCTCCTCAACAGTTTTATCTTGTTCTCCAACTTCTTCAAACGCAATTACATCCTTAATATTTCCCAATTTTCCCTGTGGATCCTCTGATAAACCAAACTCTTCACTGTAATCAACAATATTTTTAATAATAGTTTTTGGCGTAATTCCATGTTTCTCGTTGTACGCCAATTGTTTTTCGCGACGACGTTCTGTTTCATCCATCGCCCGTTTCATAGAACCCGTAATGGTGTCCGCATAGAGCACCACTTGCCCGTTTACATTACGAGCCGCACGACCAATGGTTTGTATGAGTGATGTATCGGAGCGCAAAAAGCCTTCTTTGTCAGCATCAATAATGGCAACCAATGAAACTTCTGGTAAATCGAGACCCTCACGCAACAAGTTAACACCCACCAACACATCATAGGTTCCCCGTCGAAATTCGGTTAAAATTTTCAACCGATCAACAGTATCAACATCACTGTGTACATACACTGCTTTAATTTTGCGTTTACGTTTTTTACCTTCGGTATTAATATACTCCGTTAAATCTTCTGCCATTTTTTTGGTTAACGTGGTAACGAGTGCACGCTCTTCACGATCAACGACAATGTCGATGCGTGCAAATAAATCTTCAATTTGTCCTTTGCTACCATGCAAAATTAATTCAGGATCTACAAGACCCGTTGGACGAACAATCATTTCAGCAATATGTGCCGATTGTGCGCGTTCATAATTCCCTGGCGTTGCTGAGACAAAAATTGTTTGCTTAATCAAATGTTCAAATTCAGCAAATCGTAAGGGGCGATTATCGATAGCACTGGGCAATCGAAATCCGTATTCAATTAATGTTTTTTTACGTGCTTTATCCCCTTCACTCATTCCGCCAATTTGAGGAACCGAAACATGTGACTCATCAATAATGGTAATAAAGTCATCAGGGAAAAATGAAATTAACGTGTTGGGTGCTGCACCACTTTCCCGTCCATCAAAGTGTCGTGAATAATTTTCAATACCATGACACATCCCCAACTGTGCAATCATGGAAATATCGTTCTTCGTGCGTCGTTCTAATCGTTCAGCTTCGAGCAACAATCCGTTCTTATTAAAGAAAGCAAGACGTTCCTTCAACTCTTTTTTAATTGATGCGATTGCAGTTTCACGAACTTCTGGCGGTGCCACGTAATGTCGTGCTGGGAAAATATAGAGCGTTTCTCGTTCTTCTATTGTTTTGCGTGTGATGGGATCTATAACTTCCAGTTCATGTACACGACCCCCTTCAACACTAAACCGATAAATATGTGAGGCACTTTCTGCACCATGCACTTCAAACACATCGCCTCGTACGCGAAATTGTGCACGCAAGACATCGGCATTCGTCCGTTCAAATTGCGCTTCCACTAAAAATTTCATCACGTTGTCACGAGTCATTTCCATTCCTTCCACCAATTTCAACGCGCCACGTTCATATTCTTCGCTCGATCCCAAATTATAAATACATGAAACTGACGCCACAATAATCGTATCGCGTCGGGTCAAAATTGCTTGGGTGGCACTGTGGCGTAATCGATCAATTTCATCATTAATCATCGCTTCTTTTTCAATGTAGGTGTCACTCCCCGGCATGTATGCCTCTGGTTGATAGTAGTCGTAATAGGAAACAAAATATTCCACGGCGTTATGTGGAAATAGCGTTCGCAACTCACTACATAATTGTGCGGCGAGAGTTTTATTATGCGCAATAACCAAAGTTGGTCGTTGAGTTTTTTCAATTACTTGCGCCATGACATAGGTTTTACCGGTTCCTGTTGCACCGAGCAATGTTTGAAATTGCATGCCCTTATTTACATTTTCAACCAATTCTTTGATCGCTTTCCCCTGATCTCCCGCAGGTTTATATTTTGATACGAGTTGGAATTTCATATAGAAATATCATACCCATTTTCCGGTTTTTTGTCATTATTTCCCACAATTAAAAAATCCCCAATTTCTTAGGGATACTTTTTATACCACTTATATTCCAAAATCAAACGGCCGAGGTGATGGTTTTAAGTACCAATACATACCCGCGAATAAACCACCAAAAATAAATCCAAATAATGCCCGTAGTGGAATGTTGGGACGCACTGGATATTGTGTTGAGAGAGCTGGGTCAACGATACGCACTGTTACTTTTCCCGGTACATAGTTGGGAACTTCTTGAATTGCCACATTTGCCACCATAGTCGCCAATTGTTCTGCATGTAACTTATCGACATCAAACGTAGAAATGGTTAGAATTCCCGTTCCTTTTAAAACGAGTGGATCAACTTGTGATTGCCACTTCGTGCGGCGCACATACTGGTCATCTGACGCCGCAACAACGTCATGCAACGCACTATCTTTTGCATCAGTAATCGCCGCGATAACTTTATCTTGAAATAAGGTGGTACGAATAACATTGGAAAGTGTTTGCCCAATTTGTTCAGCACTTTTTAACGCCGTATAGTCATCATACAATACTCCGCTTGGTGAAACGGTCGGAGAAATAAACAACCGCACTTGTGCTCGATATTCTAGTGGAGACAACAATAAACTTACCACCACTGCCAATACTGCGGTTAATAGAGAAACGGATAAAATAAATTTCCAATGTCGATGTATTGCAGGTTGTGCCATATGTTATTAATATACCACACTCGTTTTTTGACCACCAAGCTCAATTTCTTTAACAACACCATTTACAGTAACTGAAATTTTCTTACCTTTCTTATATTGCAAAATAATCTCTGATAAACTGTAATTTCTTCCCACACTCTTTCCTTCGATAGATGTGATTTTATCAAGTACTTTAATGCCAGCGAGATCTGCAGGACTTCCTTTTGCAACTTCACCAACCACCACTTCATTATCAGATCCAAAGTCATACGCGGTAATCCCCAACCGTGAACGTTCTACACCACCTTCTTTTACTAACGGTTTGTACACTTCCATGATACGTGAAATGGGAGTGAATGTTGCAAAACCTTGTGGTGTTTTTGTTTCACCGATAATTCCCACACAGTCGCCATTTGCTGTAAACACAGGACCACCCACCAGTACATTTTCTTTAGCAATCGCAAGCGGAATAACACGATCATAACTATCACTCGTCATCGTGTGACCCGTATCCTTTATAAAGAATCGCGCCGTTGCTGCAGTTTCAACAATTCCTGTTTGTGGAACGTAGACAAACAATCGAATTCCTAACACTTCGGTAACATCTGCTGTTTTTGCAATTCCTCGTGATGTTTCTGGTGTTGCAATAATTGCAAGTCCCGAAACCATATCAACGAGTGATCGTGTTGCGACTCTTATTGTTTTATTTTCAGAAACTTCAATATTTTTACCTGCCAAACTTGCATCAGTAATTACCAGTCCATCATTGCTAATACTGACACCACCACCTACTATTTTATGATTTTTCATGACATCGACCACTACTTGTTCCATCGTTTCATATGCAACTTTTTCAGGAGCTTTTTCAACAGTTACCATGGTGCGCAGTGGTGCAACTATCGTTGTTAATACGTCGGGCAACGCATAATACATAAGTATTGCGCCACCACAAAGACCAGCAACCAACGAAAGTATCACAATGCGGAAAACGGGAAATACTGCTACTGTAGATAATTTTTCTTCGTCAGGAAGATGAGGAGGTGTTTTTTTCATATTATGACCAGCGCGTTGTCGTTAATAACACTATAAGTAATAAAATTATGTACACTGCTTGTAGGCCTGCCTGTTTCATGTCAATTTCTTGCAATAATCGATCTCGCTCTACTCCCAGCAGATACAGCACCGGTGCAAGTACCAGTAGAGATTTGGTCAGTGGTGCAAATGGTAGCATGTTCATGATCCACCAAAATGGTAAGGCAACAATAACTTGTACCAACACACTTGCCAACCGTAGTTCTTTTGGGATACGGAGCGCACTAATGTACCAATAGACTATTGCCGCATGAGTAATCGAGGCCGCAATAATCCACATGCCAATCGTTTGTATTGAAACAATTCCAATTAAAGCAAGAGGCATCCCAATCGCTAGCAATACCACCATAATACTGACCTGTAATAATTTGCGATATGCGGGTGGACGCGCTCGGAAATCTCCTTTTAATTGTAACGTGTAATAAAAAAATAGTGACAAGAGCAGTGAACTTACTACCGCAATCTGTAACTGCATCCACCAGTATTCAAAGGTATATCCAATAAGAGGCATTGCAATAATGAGTAGCCAGATACCACCTAGTAATGGTTTCACGTTTTCACTTTCTTTTCCCATTGATTGTTTCCACCACCACGTACTGTATCCAAGCATTCCTATCACCAACAGTGGTAACGCATAATAATAGGAGGTCGCGTAGATCATCCCACAAGAATATGCCGTTACAATGAGTGGGGTGTACCACTGTTTCATACATTTACATTATTGAGCCATGTTTCGTGACACTACCTCGAGTGCATCAATCCATTGGGCTTTTTCACTACTTTGCAACACGTGTAATAAAGTCTCAAGTGCCGTAACCCGAGAAAGCTGTTGTGCTACTTGTGCCGCATCGACGCGCATTGCAATCACTTTTTCTTGTAATTGTTTCACCATTGCTTGCGCACTTTGTTCATCACCACTTTGTATAGCGCGACTTAATGGTTCTTTTACTTGACCCCACAATGCGCTTGTTGTTTGTGCATCTTCATTAAATGTTTGCACGCGCAATATTTCTCCACCCCCAGCAAAAGTTGGCATTTTTAAATATCCCGTAATAACAACCCCCAGTGCAATAATTGTCACCATTAAAATTCCCACTACCATTGAATGTTTCATAGTACCCCATTTAAATTATGATTCATTTCTAAAATATTCTAAACAGACGTATAACGCCGTTACTGCTGGAATCGCGATCAAACCTCCTACGATACCTCCTAATTTTACACCCATTACGATTGAAATGATAGAGGCAATTGGATTGATACCCACAGCCTTCTGCATTACCTTTGGTACTAAAATGTGGTTTTCGATTTGTTGAATTACCACAAACAATCCTCCCACCATGATTGCCGGTATCACTGATTCAGGATGTTGTGCTAATGCAAGAAAAATAGCTGGTAATGCTGCAATCGTTGGGCCAATATACGGTACCGCCTCCAATAATGCCGCAAGTACGGCTAACAACGCTGCATACGGAACTCCCAAAATTGTCAGACCAACATACACTAAAATACCAATAGACACCGAAAGAATCATTTGGCCACGTAACCATTTACCTAATTTATCCTTTATAAGATGTACCAACTCAAGAATTTTTGTACGATATTTTGGTGGCGCAACAAATTCAAGAAAATTTTTCATCATACTGTCTTCAATCACCAAATAAAAAGTGAGCACAAAAACAAAGATAATACTAAAGATACTGCGCAATGCTTCTCGCACAGTACTAAATAACTCTCCACTTGCTTGGCTTAATGTTTGTGTCAATGAAACACCTTCTCCCGATAACACCGGAAACGATCCTCCGCCAATTCGTATACCTTGCAAACGATGAGTTACTGACTCTAATAAATGTCCAAAACTTCCCGCGAATGCAGAACTTTGATCAATTAAAATAGGAACGAGTTGCGAAAGAATAAGACCTAACAATCCAAATAAAACACCAAAAATAAACAAGACCCCAAACGCACGAGGAATTTTGTATTTTTCACACCACGTAGCAAAGGGATCAATGAGTGATGCTAAAATCACCGCTATAAAAAACGAAAACACTAGGTCACGTAAAAAATAGAGCACCCATACACCCGCAACAAATCCAACCACTTTAAAGAGTGTTTTTGTAGAAATAGTGATAACTTGTTCCTCATTCTTCATATAGAAAAGTATACCATGAAGTTGTAATTTTTTTCAAAAAACAGTACGCTACCTATTGTATGGTAACCATTATCGCCAGCAATAAACAAGCGATGTTTGATTACACCCTTCTCAAACGTTTTGAGGCAGGGATTGTTTTACATGGTCATGAAGTGAAATCAGTAAAAACGGGGCACGCCCAACTGAAAGGCGCATATGTCACTATTATGCACGGTGAAGTGTTTCTGTTTAATGGTCACATTCCTGCGTATGCCCGTTCACGAGTGAGTGCAACGTATGACCCATACCGTAGCCGCAAGTTACTGCTTAACAAAAAAGAAGTAATGGAACTTATTGGCAACAAAGCTATGCAAGGTATGTCAGTTGTTCCCCTCTCCATTTATCTGTCACACAATAAAATAAAAGTGGAAATTGCACTGGCTCGCGGTAAAAAACAATTTGAAAAACGTGACTCCATTAAAAAACGAGAAACAGATCGAGAGATACGACGTGCGCTCAAAACATCGTTCTAACATCCCCCAATCATTTCACATTTACGAGAACGTGAATGTGAAACCGTTGTGGGGATGAAGGGAATCGATTGGGTCGAATTCGTGCCATGCATGTCGCAGGTGCTCATACTTGCGTTATCACTATGAGCAAAAACAAATGTCAACGTTTCAAACGTACGCGCAGCACTTGCAAAAGTGTTCGCTATGACACCTGTAGCAGCTTAATTGCAGCTACCATCGTCTCTTTCTCGCCAAGGAGCAAGAGTAACGGTGTAATACAATCTTGGATTCTTACAAAGAACTCACGACACTTTGTAATGAATACATGCGTCGTGTAGAATGTTTCGTATTTCGTAACTTGTTTTAAGCGAAACATCGACAACCTACAAGTTACTACACACGTAGAGTGGTAACGACACTACGTCTCAAGACGCGGGTTCAACTCCCGCCATCTCCAACAAAAAAAGTTTGCGCATTTGTGCAAGCTTTTTTTGTTTATGGGAGTTGAACAAGGAAGGCACAGGAAACCTTGGTTTCTTGTCTGCAGAAGTATTGAAACCGATGGTTTCAAAGCACAGCGCGAAGCTGCGAGCAGTAAAACTCCGCCATCTCCAATAAAAAATCCTACTTTATCGGTAGTATTTTTTATTTTACATTGACAAAATCAACTTTTTTTCCTATTATGAAGTGTCATTGGACCCCAAACCCCAAACCAAAAGGAGGTGGCGGCAATGACAACTGTACCCCCCAAAATTCTTGGGAATTATAAAGTAATTAGTGAGCTCGGTGAAGGCGCGATGGCGAAAGTATATCTCGCCTCTCACACCAGAATCCCTGAACTTACGGTTGCTATAAAGGTCGTTGACAACAAACATCCTGAATCAGAAACATTACTGGGACGTTTTGAACGAGAGGCTCGACTTCTTGCATCAGTGAAACATCACCACTTGGTGCGAATCTACGATTTTGGAAAAACCATCTCTGGTTCTTTCTATATTGCCATGGATTTCATCAAGGGATATGACCTGCGAACACTTATTGATTCCTATATCACAAGTGGAACGCGGTTTGATCCCCTTTTGATAATCAAGATTGCTAAAGAAATTTGTGAGGCACTCGAGGTAATACATGATGCAGGTATTGTTCATCGCGATCTTAAGCCTGAAAATATTATGCTTGAAGAAACTCGACGCGATCCTCATTTTGTGCGCGTGTTGGATTTTGGTATCGCAAAAATGCTTGATACTGAAGACAATCCCAAACGCTTTCAAACGGCAGTTGGCATGATTTGTGGGACACCACAATATTTGTCACCCGAACAAGCCAAAGGTGAAACACTTGATGGTCGTAGTGATTTGTATGCACTCGGTTGTATTTTGTATGAAATGCTTTCATTGCAACTTCCGTTTACTGCTGACAATCCTGTTGCATATTTAACCAAGCATATCACCGAACCACCGTTCCCCCTTGACTTTCGAGCACCTGATAGTAATCAAAAGCTGCGACTATTAGCACATCTCCTTCTTTCTAAGGATCCTGATGATCGTCCTTACGATGCTTTCGAAGTATATGATGCATTGTTGGATATCGAAGATGGGATTGCAAAACAACGTAGCCCTCGTCGCAATTCCAGAATCATGCGCATGTTCACTCCACCACCAACTCCCAATACTACGTCACTCGCTGGACTTGTTTCAGAAGTTTCGATGCCAGTTGGTGTTGCAGTTGATGATGACCACGAGTCAGCAGCCACTAACACCGAAGAGATTTTTTTTCCTGTATCACTGTGGCGTAGTTTTTTCACTAATCACTACGCAAAGTTGAGTGCTGCACTTGCGGTAATTATTCTGGCAACAGCAGCTCTTTTTTCTTCAAACAAGGAGCAACTCATTGATTTTGGAAACTATTTTTCTCCAATTGCTGAGTCTCAGGCTAAGGTGGTTCTGCGTCCCGTTACTCCCTATTCATTTGAAGAACAAGGTCTTACACGACCACGTCGTGCTCCTGCTCTTGCTCCAAGTGTTACTGCACCTTCCTACATTGGTGCAACTATGCGAGGTGAACAAGACACCGAAGACGCACTACCGCGTCGAACTATTGCAACAACCTTTATAGCACCAGTCGTTGCTGTTAGTAAACCGACGCGTTCACCCGCACAAAAGTTGGCAACAGCCAAAGTAGCGACAAAAAACGCAGCAACACGCACTCATGGTTGCGCACAACTAAAAGGCCTGTTCTCTACTACGGTAGGCAGTGAAGCTCGATCGTTTTATAATGTGTACTGTTCTCAATAAGATATAGCTACTCCACGTGGGTAGCTTTTTTAATTCCTTGTAGAAAATTTATAAAATTTTTATACTATACGTAGTTCTTTCCGTTATGGAGGAATGTATGGAAAAAAATATCAGCGATCCGCCCCTGCTGAAGGAAAAAGAATTTATCCCAGAAATCCCGACTGACTTTATCAATCACCAACAACTCCCCTTTGGTATTTCCCCCAACATCAATGAGCTAACTACTAAGGAAAAGCCAAAACTTTCTCCAAAAATAGAGGTTCCCTCAAATAATTAACACGCTATCACCCATCGGGTGATTTTTTATTACCATGAACTGGGCACCGGTTTACCTTCTTCAAATCCTGCCGATGTTTGTACGCCAATAACCGCATTTGCATACAGCTCTTCCAAACTTTTTGCGTTTGAATAGGTGCAGGCGCTGCGCACTCCCGCCATAATACTATCAATAATATCTTCCGCACTTTCTTGTCCTTCTTTTATATACATGCGAGAGCTGCTAATTCCCTCTTCGAAATATTGTTTACGATATCCTTCAAACGAATTTTCATCATCAATGCGTCCTTGTACCGCACGACGTGAGGCCATACCGAAATTTTCTTTATACCATTTGCCTTGTGCGTCCTTCATTATGTCTGCTGGACTTTCAAAGGTTCCTGCCCACAACGAACCAAACATAACATGAGACGCTCCTGCAACTAACGACAGCACGATGTCTCGAGGATGACGTACACCGCCATCAGCCCACACTTCTTTGTGTAATGCACGCGCTTCTTGTGCACACTCGTACACTGCACTCCACTGCGGACGTCCAATTCCCGTCATCATGCGCGTAGTACACATTGCCCCCGGCCCAATTCCCACTTTTACAATTGATGCACCTGCATCACATAAATCTCGCACCGCTTCTTTAGTAACAACATTACCAGCAACTAACGGCCGTTGTGTTCCTACAATCGCACGAGCTCGACGAATCACCTCAATCATTTTCTTTTGATGTCCATGCGCTGTATCTAAAACTATAACATCCACACCTATCGTTAGTAATTGTTTAATACGTGCTTCAACATCACCATTAATACCCACTGCAACTGCGGTTGCTAATGTCCCTTGTTCATTCAATGCTGGTTTATAAATTGAAGAGCGAACTAAACCTTTTTTGGTTACAATTCCTTTCAAAGTCCCATTGCCTGCAATAATAGGTAGTACACTTACGCGACGAGCCTGCATTACCTCAAACAACTCTTGGATGTTTTCTGTTTCGTGATACATGATCATGTCTTTTGACATCACTTGTGACAGTGGTGTGTAGCGATCGCGATTTCTTCCGTCATGTTCCGTATAAATACCCAATGGTCGCTGTTGTTCATCAACGACAATAATTGCCCCATGAGCACGTTTATACATGAGTGCGTTGGCTGTTTGAATGGATTCAGAGTGCAGTAATTGCACAGGGGTTTCAAATATACTATGTCGGGTGTGAATATCCCCAATGATCTCTTCTATCCGTTCCATCGTCATATCCTGGGGTAACACCACGAGACCCCCTCGTCGCGTTACCGTTTCAGCCATACGACGTCCCGCCACCGCGTTCATATTTGATACAATTAACGGTATTGTCGTGGGTAACTGGCTGTTTGGTTTACAATCAACCTCCATGCGACTTGCCATCTCTGTTAACCGAGGAACCAAGAAAACGTCTGAAAATGTGAGTTCTTTGTTACTATCGTGTGCGTGTAAAAATTCCATACCCATCCATCATCCCACACGTTGCCCCCTTAGTCTCCCCCATTTTTCCACACCTCATAAAACATATTCTTTGACGTTTCTCTGTTTTTTTAGTATCATTTTGACACATCTTATACATAAACTATGCGTATTTCACGACATCGTCGCAGAAAACCTACCGTCTCGGATAAAGTGCGTGCACGCATTAACGAGTACATCAAAGCAGATGAGGTTCGCGTTGTTGATGCTGAAGGAGAATATGTGGGTATCATGACCCTCCCTGAAGCACTAACAATCGCTCGAGAACAAGAGTTGGACCTCGTTGAAATCAATCCAGCGGCTGTTCCTCCGGTATGTAAAATCATGTTGTACGGACAATATAAGTACCAACAGGAAAAACAAGAACGAACCCGCCGAGCCAAACAAAAGGAAGTCCTTTTGAAAGGTATTCGCCTTTCAGCCCGCATCGGTGACCACGACTTGGAAATCCGCAAAAATCAAGCGGTTTCCTTCCTTCAAAAGGGTAATAACGTTAAAATCGAAATTATCTTACGGGGCCGTGAAAAAGGACACACCGATATTGCTCGCAATGTGGTCCGTGACTTTATTGCAGCCATTCAAGCGGAATGTGGGGCTAAAGTGGAACAACCGGTCATGCAACAAGGACCCCGAATTACCTCTATAATTACTCCACAGGCTGGGGCAAAACCCGCTCAAAGTGGCGAAAATAAAGAGGAAGATGAACTTGACGAATTAGAATAATAAGTGTATAACATTAGCGCTATGCCAAAACATGGAAAGACAAGAAAATCGGTCGCAAAACGTTTTGCTATTACTCGTAATGGTAAAGTTAGCCATCGAACATCAGGCCAAGATCACTTTAATGCGCGCGAACGCAGCAAAGTGACTCGTGCTAAACGCCAAGATCGCGCGTTAACCTCAACGCTCACAAAGACGATCACATTGGCTATTAATAAATAATGAGGTTGAAATAATATGCCACGCGTAAAACGAGGTACCACCCATACCAAGGCTCGTCGTAGTCTTTTGAAAAAAACTAAGGGTTACATGTGGGGACGCAAGAGCAAAGTTCGTCTTGCCCACACCGCTGTAATGAAAGCAGGCAGTTACGCCTACCGTGATCGTCGCAATAAAAAGCGTTCAATTCGATCATTGTGGCAAATCAAAATTAACGCCGCTTCTCGACAATTGGACACTACCTACTCAAAACTTATCGGTGCTCTTAAAAAAGCTAACATTACTATCGATCGCAAGATCTTAGCTCATTTAGCTGAAAAGCACCCAGAAGTATTTGCAAAAGTAGTCTCTGCTGCAAAATAAAAACAGGCGCCGCAAGGTGCTTGTTTTTTTGTTCTCTATCATTGACACTGAAACCCTCTTTTGTTATAGTAACCACGTCTTAGAAAATCTAAGGCAGACATGAATCAATAAATAAACACACACGTTTTCTCAATCTAAACGAAAAAGTTTACCCTAAAATAAACCATTGTATCGTCGTTGTTGTGTATTTGTGTTGATCTCATGTTTGCGGAAGTTCACAAGGCTCTTGTCAGGGCTCAGTGTCTCCCCCTTCATGCGTACCCTCCTTCGCGTGAAGTGGTGGTTTCATTGGGCCCTGAGAAGAGCTTTTACTTTTTATGAAAATATATACCCTTGCTTACATTAAAGCAGAGAAAAAATCAGACAAACCATCTTCAATCGACATGATTGAAGCGGCTGCTATTGCTCGTGGTCATGAATTTGAAGTTATTCTTGCGCGCAATTGCCAAGCATTTTTTCTTGAGCAACCTTCATTTCAAGTGAATGGTATCGAGCGCTCTGATATTTCTTTACTACTCCATCGTCCCAACTTTAAAAGTGCTGATGCTGAGTTGCATCAATGGATTGTAAATCAATTTGATTTAATGGGTGTCTCTATTATCAATCCATCACGCGGGGTACAAATTGCAAAAAATAAACTTCGCCAACTCCAATTGTTTACCAAACATGATGTACCCATGCCTCGTTCATGTGTGATTCAAAATGGTGAGGGTGTTGAACATGCAACGAAAAATCTCCGTGGTGATTCATTTATCATCAAAATCCTCGGCGGCTCACAAGGTATCGGTGTCATGATTGCTGAATCAAAGCGATCTCTTCGTTCAGTAGTTGATTTGTTGACTAACGACGAAAATGCCTCCCCTATTATTATTCAAGAATACATCAAAGAAGGTTCAGGTAAAGATTTGCGCTTATTTGTTATTGGTAATGAAGTTGTCGCGGCCATGGAACGTACTGCAGCAAATCCTGAAGAATTCCGCTCAAACTTTAGTCTTGGTGGATCAGTAGCAGCTATTACCCCAACACAAGAAGAAATTGATTTAGCACTTCGTGCAAGTAAACTTGCAAAATTAGACATCGCCGGCGTTGATATTATTCGTACCAACGAAGGTCCCAAACTCTTAGAAATCAATTCTTCACCTGGTCTTGAAGGTATTACTACTGCAACTAGTATTGATATCGCTGGAAAAATCGTTGAATACTACGTTGCTGTTGCTGAAGGTCGCGCAAGTAGCTATGGCAAAAAAGATGAATAAGTTTCCAAACAAAAAATCCCGTCATACTAACGGGATTTTTTAATATTTCTAGAAGAACATTTGTTCACCCATGTATCCAATGATTGCCCCAGCAATAAGGAGTGCAACAAGTTGAAACCCGACATTGATCCAAAAACCTGCATTCACACGGCGTTCAAATACCGCATTGGTTCCATTACTCGTCAACACAAATCCCAACCAGCACCAGAATCCTCCTTGCATACCCGGAATTACACCATACATACCCTCTGTGAATACAGCGATAACATGTTGCAATACAAATACCGTTACAAAAGATGCAGCAAGCATCAATACCATACTTTTCCCCTGATTTCCCTTCTTCATATCTTTATCGGTCCATCCCAGTGATTTCATCCAGGCACCTCCAAAGACGCCCTTTGTGTACCAGACAAATCCCACCACCATATATGCCAATGTTCCTAATACCACACTTTGCCACGTTAATGATAGATCCATACGTATGAATTATGTAATATATACAGTATAACATGCTTGGCCTCCACCAAACTAATTATTTTCTTGCATATCACAATAATGAATCATCGCACCACTCAAAAATTTTGCTAACCCTGGTGTTATACGTTCATAAAACTCCGTAAACCGCGGATCTTGTACATACATCTGCGCTAAACCACGGTACAGTTCAAGGGTTGGTGTGTAGAAATGATGAAGATGCATGAAATGTTTGTGGATGATATGTTGCACATCAGCATGTGACACCTCTAACCCCATCTTCTCACACAACTCCACCAAAATTACCTTTCCTTCATCCATCACCTTTTGCAAACCCTCCTTACCCATTTTTTCTACATTCTTCTGTGATTGTTTATAGAAATCGGTATTCCCCCAGCGTTCTTTTGCCTCCGCTTCATACGCAGCCATTTTTTCTTTGTCTAACCCTTCAAATAACTCTTCATCATTCATAGTATTGTTTTGTTCTATGCGTTCAATTGTTTTTTCAATCGTGCGCACTATTTTTTTCAAATTCCCTTGTTTTTTCTCTAACAACATTTTTTGCTTATGCAACGAGTTGAGCAGTGAAAAATCTTTTGCCTGCAGTACTTTTTCTATTTCTTCAAGTGACATCTCAAGAGCGCGATAAAATAAAATTTGCTGCAAGTGTAGCACATCATTTTCATTGTATATTCGGTATCCATTTTTCGGATTACGAGTTGCACGAAGCAAACCAATCTCATCATAATAATGAAGTGTTCGTACACTCACTCCCGACATTCCCGCTAACTGTTGTATTGAATAATGCATAGACATACGTATATCTTCCTATACCATACACCCTTACGCAAGGTGAGAGTCAATACACCATTTTATTGCTATTTCAATAATCTATTTTAATTTAAATTCATTGACATGATAACGTTTTTTTGTTATTATTTTTAGTCATGTTTGGGGAATAAAGACACTCAGTCATTTCCCAACAAGACAATCCCTCAAAAGGAGATCGATCCATGAAAAAAATAGCAAGTGACACACGAGCATACTTCAATTGCATTTATGTGGAGAACAACCTCACGCTTTCTGATCGAGAAGTCATTGATACTGTCACATCACAAATTTCCTCAACAATTCCTGATGTAGACACATCTTATCTATTTCATAGAAGAGAGTTGCAAATCATTGATGTGTTGCTGGAAGCAGCTATAACAGCCTCCCGAAACTTTGGCGTGACTGTTACCACTCGACCAGCCAGTCATCTCGTACTTACCAATGAAATGAAAATTGGTTCACAACAGAGAAATGGTTCGTATATCCCTGGTAATATCTTTTTACGGAGACGACAAAAACATCTCGCATTTGCTGCAACGGCTGCCCATGAACTTTCACATTTTGTTTCATTTCATGCTCGTCATCAGTCATCTGACAAATACACTCGAGTTGGCATGTGTTTGTACTCAAAAAAAATGTTCACCGGTTTAAACGAGGGTGTGACCGATATTTTTGCAAAATATCTTTTGACACACATCCCTCCAGATTCTTTCCTACACGAAATGTCAACTTCTTTGATCTGTGGCTACGAACTACACGCAGCGCTGATTGTTCAATTTATTGAAGACTTGGCACTTCATTTTGGAATAGAAACCACATTGCTCACTCACATATTACTCAAAGATTTCCTTACAGGTAGTATCAATTTTCTTCGATTACTGCACGCTTGGCAGCCAGGCATACTGATACCTCTTTCACAACTTGATACGACCGTGTACTCAATAGGATATTTCTGCAGGACAATCAATTATCCTCTTCGCTGTATGCACGATTAGTCAACCCTTACTACGGTAAGGGTTTTTATTTACAATAAAAAACTGCAGCACTTATGCTACAGTTACGCTTTTAGCGATATTTCTTGGAGTATCTACTTTATGATTCAATTCTTTTGCAACAAAATACGCTAATAGTTGGAGAGGGACAATGAAAACATGCGGCTCCAATTCTTTCGCAGTATTTGGCACAACCACTATTGATGCCCTCGGAAACATCGCAGCTGTTCTTTTGTAATGTTCTTCTGTAACCACCATCACCATAGCACATCCAATAACCTGTACCTCCTGTGCTGTCACGAGTATACTATCAATATTTTCATTGTCACAGAGTATAATTACTGTAGATTTCTTTGAGATTACTGCTAGCGGACCATGTTTTAGCTCACCCGCAGGAAATCCTTCTGATGGAATATAGGTTATCTCCTTCATTTTTAATGCACCCTCTTGTGCAATATATTTCAACATTCCTTTGCCAACAAATGCGATGTAATTGCTACGTTTCACTTTTTTAGCAATAGACACCATTGATTCTCTTGTATTTTTGTATATTGCAGGAATTACTTCTATCAATGACATTACATGGTGCAATTGTCGCTTACCTTCTCTTACGCTCATTTTTCTCATCCGCCCCATATACAGCGCAAGCAAAAAACCAATGGTAATTTGTGACATGAATACTTTAGTAGACGCAACACTTACTTCCACCCCAGCCTGACAATATATACCACAATTAGTTTCTCTTGCGATACTGCTCCCCACTCGATTCACAATACCAAGCGTTATCAAACCTTTTTTCTTAGCTTCTTGCGCCGCAATTTTTGTATCATATGTTTCCCCCGATTGTGAAATTACTACTACCAATGTCTCTTTTACATTCACCATTGTAAAATCAAATTCTGAGGCATGCTGTACTTCAACAACTGGTATTCCACCTACTGTTTTTAAATATTGACCTATAATCAGCCCCGCATGATATGCTGTGCCACAACCAACCACGATTACGTGCGATACACTGCGTAATTGATTACTGATCTTTTTTAGTCCACCCAAATTTGGAATTCCAAAATCAAAATTTATTCGTCCCCCAAAATTGACAGCTCGCTCAATTACATTTCCCTGTTCAGCAATTTCTTTTTCCATGTAATCATCAAAACCCTCTTTTGAAACTTCTTGTAGTTCACTTTGAATGGTACGAGCTGCGGTGGTGTTTCCAGAAGCTCCTTCTTTACGAACAATAACCACTTCTCCATCTTTTACTTCAATCACTTTAGTAAATTGCCTCATTAAAACCACTTCATCTGATGCAACCGTACACCCATTATCATTAACACCAATAACCAGTGGACTTCCCATACAAGCAACAACCATTTCTTTCATGTTATCTTTTGCAATAACAGCAATTGCAAAAGCACCTTCCAGCTTCTTAACCGCAATAGTTACTGATTGTGCAAGATTTCCCGTGCTTAGATACTCTTGTGCAATTAGATGGGCAATGATTTCCGTATCGGTATCAGATGAAAATTTTTTTCCTGTTTTGGACAATTCTTTTTTGAGGATATCAAAATTTGCGATTGTCCCATTATGCACCACATAAATAGTCTCCGTTTGGTCTGTATGAGGATGTGCATTGTTAATGGTATTAGCTCCATGCGTTGGCCACCGAGTGTGCCCAATCCCAATTACTGCTGATTCGCCAGATAATGACTGGTGCAACTTTTCAGTGGGCAATTCTTCGCCTTGCAAACATTTCTTTACTAGCAAACCTTTTTCACTATTACACGCAACTCCCGCTGCGTGATACCCCCGGTAACTCACATCACACAACCCTTGTGTGACCACACGTACCGCATTGTCATTTCCAACATATCCCACAATTCCGCACATAAATACTCCTTTGTCAAAGGCCTAGAGGTACCGTAACAACTCACTGTGGACATGTCAATAAAAAAACCGCGTACGTAACGCAGTTTATACCCTTTGCTCAGTGAGCAATTCCCTTATTCTTGGTCGTAATTCAGACGGCGTGTCCAGATTAAACCCCCTGCTATACCATTCAAAATATTCATTACCTAAGTGCGCACCAACCCCACTCATGCGATTTTTTAGCGCATCTTTATCTCTGAGAGTCATACCAGTACTCCTTACATATTCATCCAAAATTCCACCATGGTATTTGAGATCAGATGCTCCAACTAACAATATTTCTCTTTCACTTTTGAAATACAGAAATTTATACACCCCTTTACCATGAACTGCAGGATCATAGGGCACCACCGAGCACTCCATTACAAACCACCGCTCAACACGCATGCTTGGTAATTCCAATTGTTTCTCCTTATGTAAAGGACTGGTCGTAGACTAGCATAGAGGGCGTTTTCTTTCAAACTCCAATAAAAAAACCGCGTACGTAACGCAGTTATACATTATCCTGCATGAGGAGTTTTTCAATTCTTGGTTTCAATTCGTCAGGGGTTACAACGTTGAATCCACCACCATCCCATGCTGAAATTTTTGTGTCATCGACAATTCCAGCACCCCGCAATTGCTTGATCATGAAATCAGCACTCTGCTGTCCCCCTTCATTAAACATCACGAGGCTTACTTTGTTACTACTACGCACTTCTTTGAGCCATCCCCTAAAAACAATATATCTATTCCACACTTCACGGTCATTTGATAACGCCACCTCTCCAAGCAACAACGTTTCTTTTTCTCCATCAATGAAGTATAGAAATTTACCACTCCTTTTGTGGTGTCTTGGCTGATAATTTACCACACCCTCTTTACCAATATACCACCGAATAATTACCATGATTGCCTCCTGGTAGTCATTGGTACCGTACCCCATTTTTACCTTTTTATCAAGTATTAAAAAAGAACCCGTAGGTCCTTTATTCCAAATTTCGATAATGCCCCAACGCTTCATGGCTTACAATCAAAAATTGCCCGTACAATTCCCCATGAGCCTCTCTACAAGCTTCAACCACAACTCGAGCACCCTCAATGTATGCAATACACTGTTGGTATGTCCACTCAACCGGTGGGTCAGATAGTACCGACAACACATTGGAAATTTGGTCTGCGATTTTAACTATTTTCACCGAATTTCCTTGTTCTGCAATTTGCAAAGCTTGCTTACGCTTACGCTCCAATATGTCAGTTATATCTCCTAACGACTTGTCTGTTAAGCCTTCAACAATTCTTCCGATCTTTTCACCAAACATCGTGATAACTTCTTGTTTTGTTACCTCAGTGTCTTCCAGAATGTCATGTAACCATGCAGCTACTACTTCATCTACTGAACCCCCATGAAACGCAACAAGCGAAGCCACCTCCGACAAATGTAGGATTTTGAGGTCCTTCCCACTATTAGGTCTTACTTGCCCCTCGTGGGCCATATTGGCGAGTTTCTTTGCTCTGGCGATGAGAGGGTGTCTCACGTCTATCCTCCTTTTTAAAGGACTGCCACCAGCGTACTCTTTTTACGTTATTTTTTCAACTATAAGCATTTCCTTGTTCAAATCCCGTCCCCAAATAACAAAAAAGCTAGTCGTTAGACTAGCATTTCTTGATGGCGGGTCGGACGGGATTTGAACCCGCGACCTTCTCCGTGACAGGGAGACGTGAACTCCGGGCTTCACTACCGACCCACGCCAAGTTCGCTCTTTAAAGCGGGGTTATCGTAACATAATGAGTAAAAATCATCAAGTGCCTCCTGTGAACAGGCCTCCCCAAAAAATCAATTAAAAAAAGCCGCATTTTGCAGCTTTTACTCTTTTGCTAAGTGTATGGAGGTTGTTGTGGCCTTCATCACCTTGGGCACATCAAACATTCGTTCAAAAAATTCCGTTGGCAATGTTTCGCCGGGACGTTTGGGTACATCAGCAACGACGCTTTCCTTAAGTCGAAGCTTTTCAAAGGGCGACCATGTTGTAACCTCTTGTAGAATTGCAAAATACGAGGCGTCCATACCATTGAGGAGGCCTGGATTATTACGCACCTTTATCGCAATCTTCTTCCATTGCTGCGCAACCACACCTTTATGACTTTCGTCATCTCGGTCATATCGTTCAATATGAGACAACGCAATAGCACGACGATCTTCCTCTGACACTTCTGCTTTTGCCATAGCTCGTTGCTTATGGTTTCCTTTAAAAGTTATGATGAGGATTTCACCAACTTCAGCGGTATCCCACAGCAGCATAGTCTCCGATTCTTCACTCATGTTTACGAGCATTGATGGCGAGTATGTACTTTTACGAATTTCATTGCTGTTGTTTTTTTCCACGATCGGTGTCTTTGGGGAAAATCGTTTTTTCAGATGAAGTATTGCGAGTATTATTACAATGGCAATACCTATCATCGTTAGGACAGCGTATAGTGGTGTCATTTGTTTCCTCCCGGTGAAAGGAACTGGGTGAATATTACCCTTTTTTTCAATTTTCGTCAATGAAATGTTCTTTTAAGAAGTTCACCAAATGGAGCAACCGTTAATTCAAAGCCCCCCCAACGTTTTTCAATTAACGCTACCGGGTCTTTTGCCAATAACCCCATCGATCGGGCATTTTTCTTGATAATACGCAATAAACTTTCCACATGTTGAGTATGCGGTATTGCGGTGGTTCCCCAAAATACCTGTGCTTGTGCGGCATCTTGGTACGTTTCGCATCCCACAAAGACGCCCACATGAGGTCGAAAATATGAAATTTGAGATATAAAATGTTTTGCTTCTGGTGAAATGATTATCGCGTGCACATCACCACGGTTTGCCAACAAACCCATAATAGCACCCGCATCACGTGATGTTTTATGGATCACATCAAGCGTGTCACAGACTGCAATATCATCAAGGGTTGATTTTTCTGTTTCACAAGCGATTGCTGCCATTGTTTCCACGGCTTCCCGAGGATATTCACCGGTTGCACTTTCTCCCGACAACATCACGGCGTCTGCATGATCAATAACTGCATTTGCAACATCTGATACTTCTGCACGGGTTGGACGTGGTTTTGAAACCATACTTGCCAACATCTCTGTTGCCACAATCACCATTTTCCCTGCTTCACGACATTGCGCAATAATGCGTTTTTGTTGTACCGGAACATCTGCTGCCAACGTTTCCACTCCTAAATCTCCGCGCGCGACCATCACCCCATCGGTTTGTGCAATAATATCATCCAAATTATCTAACGCTTCCTGCTTTTCAATTTTTGCAATGATTAAAGGAAAGTGTGCGGGTTTGTGTGCGGTAATAATACGTCGTAACTGTTTAATGTCAGTCGCGCTGCGTACAAATGAAAGCGCCACAATATCAACTCCCAATTCCAAACCAAACACGACATCCTTTTTATCTTTTGCGGTTATCGACGCGATAGAAAGTTTTGAGTTGGGTAAATTAAACCCTTTATGTGATTTTAATACTCCACCCACAATTACTTTCGCCGTCAAACCATTTTTATGTGCTTTGGTAACTACCAATTCCAATAACCCATCATCGAGTAAAATTTGTTCTCCCACTTTTACATCACGTTCTAAATATAGATACTGTACTGGAATTGCTCCTTTTGTCGTTTCGCTACTGAGCACCACCTCACTCCCCTTTTTTAGAATGATTCCTTCGGGTGGCAATTCACCGATGCGCAATTTAGGGCCTGATAAATCTTGCAGAATCGTGATGATAGTATTGGTTTTCTTTGCTGCTGCGCGAATATTTTTTACCAATTTTTTATGGTCTGCATAACTCCCATGACTAAAATTGAGACGACAAATATTCATCCCCGATTTCATCATGTGTGCTAATGTCGTAATACTTGATGATGCGGGTCCAATAGTGCACACAATGCGGGTTCGTTTCTGATGTTCCATAAAAAAATGATATACGTAATTACAGTATACCATTTTTTGCATTCCTCTTGTGTGGATGTTTATGGTTGTTGAGCTTCTCCCAGTGTTACCACCACTTCAATTTTTTTCTTATCTCGTAATACTGAAAATTTCACACTATCTCCAACTTTTTTATTAGTAATAAATGAAGATAATGACGAACTTTCGGTAATTGGTTTTCCGTCAACCGCAATAATTATATCATCTTCCCGTAAACCCGCTTTATCTGCGGGACCATTTTTAATTACCGCACCTTCACGACCATTTCCTAACAACAATGCGCCTGCTGTTATATCAAGATTGTTGGCTTTCGCGTACGACTCATCAATTAATACATACCGAACACCCACCCATGGTCGAATAATTTTTCCTGATTCTTTATAGGAATCAAGCGCAACTTTTGCACTACTCATTGGGATTGCAAATCCGATCAATTGACCTTCCAAAGAAACGGCCGTATTAATTCCCACTACCTGTCCTTGTAAATTCAATAATGGTCCACCTGAATTACCCTGGTTAATTGCAGCATCGGTTTGTATCGCACCTTCAATCACATCACTGCGAATTGATCCGCCACCAGCAACGACACGACGATTTACTCCTGAAATTACTCCTTTGGTTACCGAATTTTGATATTCTCCCAGTGCGTTACCAATAGCAACTACCGTTTGTCCGATTTGTAAATCATCCGAAGATCCTAATGTTACGGTTGGTAATTTTTTTTCATCCACGCGCAGCAATGCTAAATCTGACATAGGATCACGCGCCACCACAGTAGCTGGTAATTTTTTTCCGTTTTGGAGTACAACGGTGTAACGAGCATCCTCTTCAAATACCACATGACGATTAGTCATTATCAACCCATCTTCGGAAACAATAAATCCACTGCCCCCACCCACCTTTTGAAATTCATTATTTTTTTCAGTAATTTTTCGAGTTGGTCTTCCTAATGCATCCAATTCAAAATACGAATTTGCCACTTGCTTTGATACTTCAATTGATACAACGGCTGGTGAAACTCTTTGCACCACATCAATGGTTTCATTTTCCTCTAGAACACTGATAGGTGCCGTGTTTATTTGTGTTGTGGGGATACCAATATGTTCAAGCACTGCCCATGCCGTTACGCCTCCGCCCAAAAAACCAGCAAGAAGCGCAACAAAAACATATGTTGAAAGTGAAGGTTGTTGATTTACTGACATATTACCGTGTATTTGACGTATTAGCTGGAATGATATGACGCACACTCTCTATTTGATCCATTGCTTGTTCGTAAAATGTCACAACCGTTGGGGCATAGTACGTAATAACTTTTGCCAGACCCAAGAATAATGCGATGATAAATATTATTCGCACCATCCTAAAAATACGTGCCATCTTAAATGCTTTATCAATACGAGAAACTTTTTGATTCATTTCGCGCACCTCTGAACGCAGTGTCGCTATTTCAACAATGAGTTCATCAATTGCGTTTTCTTTTTTTGGTGTTTTCATATCCTCCTGAGACACATTATTCTTTTTTATTTTTTACACTCCGATTTTTTTGCTTACGGAGATCATTTACCATTTTAGCAAAGGTATTCACATCATCAAAACCCAAATACACACTAGCAAATCGAATGTAGGCAACTTTATCAACCGTTTTTAATCGTTTCATGATACTCTCTCCAATTTCCGCACTCGTTACTTCGCGTGTTTTTTTTCTTTGTAAATCACGCTCGACTAATCTGACCAAACTTGCGAATTCCTCACTTTTAATTGGCCGTTTTTCCAAACTTTTTCGCAATCCGCCTTCCATTTTTTCGCGCGAATATCCTTCACGTGTTCCATCGCGTTTGGTTACCACCAAATCCAACAATTCAATTTCTTCACTGGTTGAAAATCGATGATTACACTTTTCACATTCACGACGACGACGAATCGCCACACCATCACGCACCATGCGCGTATCAACTACTTTTGTGTCTTTATTATTACAAACCGGGCAGTGCATATATTTCAAGTATACGTATTTTTCTATTTTTTTTCAATGCACATAAAAATAACATGGCTGCCCATGCTATTTTATTTTTCTTCGTAAAAATGTTGGTATATCGAGGTCTTCTCCTTCATCTTCTTTCGATTCATTATCAGTACTTTGTTCTTCAACGACTTCAGGAGGTGGTACAATTTCTTCACGTTTTACCACCGGAATTTCTTTCTTTTTAAACGGTGTATCAAATTGTGAGAAAATTGGTTTGCGTGGTTGTACTACCGGTGGCGGTGGTGGTGTAAAAACTGGTGCTTCTACTTGTTGCATGACCGGTTGCATTGGCTGCATGCGTGGCGGTGTTTGTTTTGGTATTTGTTGTTGTGATTGCATTGTTCCAAAATAATTTCGTCCATTCATGAATATTTCTGCTTTTTGTGCTGCTCGTGAGGCAACAAATTGTTCACCAAACCCTGTTGCAATAACTGTAATACGCACTTCATCTTTTAAACTATCATTAATACTTGCACCAAAAATAACTTTAGCGCCATCCTCTGCTGATCCGGTAATAATTTTTGCCGCTTCATTCACTTCGTGCATTCCCAAATCCGTACCGCCGGTAATCATAAACAAAATACCTTTCGCACCGTCAATAGAAACATCGAGTAGCGGACTCGCAATCGCACTTTTTGCTGCCATCATTGCACGATTTTCACCACTTCCTCTTCCCATTCCCATCAAGGCACTACCAGCATCTGACATGATGGCGCGCACATCCGCAAAATCGACATTGATCAATGATGGGGTTGTAATAACTTCAGAAATTCCTTGCACCCCTTGGCGTAACACATCATCAACCACATGAAATGCTTCTAAGAGACTTGTCTTTTTATCAACAATATCAAGCACACGATCATTGTTTATCGTAATGATCGTATCAACATGTTGCACTAATTCTTCGTGTGCATGTTCAGCAATATCTTGACGTTGTGATTGTTCAAAAGAGAATGGTTTAGTAACCACAGCAACCGTTAAGGCACCTACCTCGCGTGCAACTTGTGCTACAACGGGTGATGCACCACTTCCCGTACCGCCACCTAACCCACAGGTAATAAATACCATGTCGGCACCTTTGATAATTTCTCTAATTTCATTAATGTTTTCTTCTGCCGCCTTGCGTCCCACATCAGGATTCATCCCAGAACCCAACCCTTTAGTGAGTTGTTTGCCAATATGCAGCTTTACCGGAGCTTTTGAGTAGTGCAATGCTTGTAAATCGGTATTAATCGCAATAAATTCAACACCTTTAATGTCCGCCAAAATCATGCGGTTAATAGCGGCACCACCACTACCACCAACACCAATAACTTTAATTTTAGCTAATGATTCAATTTCTGGCTTAATTTCAGGCATAATCAGGAAATTACGAGCAGCAAATAATCAAAACCGGAAGATAACTCGTATCCCCACAATAGCGTGTTCATCAAACCCGTGTCAATTCAAGTATGTGTACAAAATCCTTGCGTTTTTTACTTATGGCAAGAGTGATTTTATCCATTTTTTTACCGTATCGATACTATTTGCCCCTTCACTAATTTTTGAAACAACTTTTGACCATTTTGGTTGCATGACTTGTGCACCCACAATATCATATCCCCATTTTACCAATCCAATAACATTACTAAATCCCACATCATTAACTGAATCGGTTACACTCGTAATATTCATGGGGTATCCCAGTGACGCAGGAAGGCGCAATGTTCGTTTTGCTACTTCGAGCAATCCATGAATTTTTGATCCCCCACCAATACACACCACTCCCGCAGGCAACATACCGTCCCGTCCAATACTTTTTAGTTCTTCCTCTACTTTTTGAAAAATTTCTTCAACGCGTGCTTCAATAATTTCTGCAATATATTTACGTGGAATTTTTTCATGGTTTTGTGCACCATGTTCATACAAATCAATTTCATCTCGTTTGGTCAATCCTTTTACATGTGCCGTTCCATCTTTAATTTTTACACTATGGGCAATTTCAATTGACGTACGCAATCCAATCGCCAAATCAGCAGTAATATGTTCTGAACCAATAGGAATAAACGCCGCATGAATAACATCTCCACCCTCTATAACCACCATAGAGGTCGTTGAAGCACCAATGTCCAACACTACCACCCCCATATCCCGCGCGCGTTCTGAGGTCACCACTTCACTTGCGGCAAGTAACGATAACACCATGTCGTGAATTTCAAGACCGGTGCGATATACTGCTTTCGAAATATTGCGAATGTGGGCACTTGATGCTTGGACAATCAATGCATCAACTTCAAGTCGAACACCACTCATGCCCACAGGGTCCTTAATAGGGTTACTACCATCTACTCTAAAAAATCTTGGGATAACATGTAAAATTTCAAAATTGAGTGGTGTGGCAATCGTTTTTGCAGCTTCAATAACACGCGACACATCTTCGTCTGCCACTTCACCATTTCCTCGTGCAATAGCCACAACTCCTTTATTTCCGGAAGTCATTATTTCATGTCCATTTACTCCCACCCAGACACGATCAAGCGGTGCACCAATAGTACGCTCCATTTTTTCTAAACAAGCGCTCACCGATGATACCGCATCTTCAATACTGGTAATCGCGCCCTTATGAATTCCCTCTGATGCTACTTCTGCGGTACCTAAAATATGCAGACCCTTTCCGTCTGCGCCGTGCAATAGTTGGCCAACCGCCATACGTACCGAAGTTGAGCCAATATCAAGTCCTGCAATTAAAATGTCCTTTCCTTTTTGTGGTACCATAGCTA
>CAZUUO010000002.1:0-28692 GCA_964622665.1 uncultured Gammaproteobacteria bacterium
AGAAGTTTAGCAAAAGATTTCCTCTCTTCATCAGTCATGGTTTCATGCTTTTCCATCAAATACTGTCTTAGCACCAGCTCAAGTTCTTTTTGGTAATCAGCGATATCAAATGTTCGATTGAGATCAGGGAGATTCAAAAACCTAATTTCGATACGATCTCCCGGACGAAAAATGCCAACGTAATGATGCGTAACATCAAGACCAATCATGCCCGCATACCGTTTATCGTGAACGGCTCCCGCTGCTTTGGGATCCAACGTCATGATAAACATCTTCTCTTCTGTTGACGGCATCTGCGCCCCCTGCGTGTAAGGACCTTTACCAACATTACCAGCAAATCGATAAAGTTTCAACTACACCCATGTAAACAACAAAAAAAGCCCTTCTTTCGAAAGACTTTTTGGATTCGGGCTGCTCCGACTTTCACTGCTCGCCGCTTCGCGCTGCGCTTTGAAACCATCGGTTTCAAAACTTCCGCAAGGTGGAAAACCTAGGTTTCCACATCTTCCTCGTTCAAGTCCCGCAACAAAAAAAGCCCTTCTTTCGAAAGACTTTTTTGGTCGGGCTGCTGGGACTTGAACCCAGGGCCTCCTGGTCCCAAACCAGGCGCGATAGCCAACTTCGCCACAGCCCGCTATTTTGAATGTTACCACTCAAAGTGCCCTTACTCTACCAAAGGATTAACAGTTTGGCAATACAAAACTGTGATATACTATACACAGAGTAATTTCCCCCTATTTATTACCATATGCGATCTTGGTTTATCGGTATCAGTATCGCCGTAGCACTCGTGCTAGTTCCGCATACTGCAGACGCACACCAAATTAAACTTGTTGAACAACAACCACAGATAGTTGAGCATATTGACGTATCACAAGCATTTTACAGTCGCTTATCCGGCGTACCCCAAACATTTACCTTTACCTCGAGCCCTGATAACCCAACTAAACTTGAACTGCTCGTTCCCTACACTTCGAAATTACGAACCGACTTTATTGCACGCGTCACCAACAGCAACAACGAACCTATTGCAACGTTAGATGGCACCACAACCACCTGGACCAAATTTTACGAACCATTTGGAGACGACACCTACCTAAAAGGACCTGCCTATGAAAAAAAGTTGGCCGCAGGTACCTACACCGTTACCATTTCTAATACTGACAATAACGGCGCGTATGTACTGGTGTTTGGAGAAAAAGAAGAATTTCCCCCTAGTGAAATATTGCGCACACTCGCATTACTACCTACTATCAAAGAAGATTATTTTGAAAGAACCTGGATGGCCGCGGTATTCAACAAAGCATTTTTAATCAGTAGCGCCGTACTGATATTTATTGGTTTATTACTAAAACTGGGTGTTACCATCTTTCGTCATTTTCACATGACCCGAGAAAAATTGAATCATCAAACACTGCGCCTTCGTCCACGATTATTTGAAGAATCGTTATCCGAAATTAAAAAGAAAAAAACAAAATCGAACAAACGGAAATAGTATGAAAGACATACTACTGTACCTACTACTTATTTACACAATCCCGTTTTCATTTTTTAGAACAAAATTCAGAAAAATGGTATATAAAACGCAGAGTTCGCTCATTGCCATACAACCTAAATTTGTAAAAGAAACAAAAGTAATATTTGGCATAATACCGCTTGAAAAGGAATCCGAAAAAAAATTATTGAAACAATACCGGTATTATATTTCTATCCTCATTATTCTCTACGTTCTGTATCTTACAAAATAAAAAAGAACCCGTAGGTTCTTTACACAACTAACTTCCAACCCAATCGCGAGGTAACGAGACTGCGAAGTCGGTTCACGACCTCTTCACTTTCCCAATCAATCTCATACACATTAGTAGGAAAAATAAGGGGGAGATAATACCGCAAACTTTGATTCAAGCGATACATCTCATGATTAACATCATCAGTTGCAAACTCACGCGTTAAATGTCCCTGCACGGTCAAAACCTGAATTTCAAATTCACTATTCCACAAACGGAATTCAATTTTTAAAGCACGGAATCCGTGTGACGAACAAATGTTTGTTACGTCAACTGGAGTATTCGAATTAAAATTATTGGTGTGCGTGTAGATGTGTCCACCTTCATTTTCAATAATTGACTGCAATCGCCTGCCCATAGTGAGTGCTTCCTCTTCGTTACGAACAATGAGCGAAATACCGCGACGATCTTTGACAATACTCGGTTCAGGTTTCCCCCGCAGATGTTGAGCAAAAATTTTAAATACTGTTCCCCATGCATCTTTCGGTCGATGATCAAGCATTGCAAAATCACCACCCTTAACCGGACGACAAATCAATCGAGTGTATTGCGTCGTGCCATTCGTTCGATCACTAAACGCAACATCAGAAAATTCCAAATCACTAACATGATAATGTGCTGCAGGATCGTGGAAAGATTTCACATGGATATCAACGCTTCCCACAGAAAACAAATGCTTCGTAAATAGTTCAATAACTCGTTCCAAATCATGTCGCACGGTTTCATCAGGATCAGTATGCTCAATGTCATGGAGAAATCTCGATAAATCAAAATTACGAATTGCTTCAAAACGAGTATGCTCACCAATAGCGCTATCACTGTTATCCAGCGCATAACGCAACAAACCAGACGGTGTCGTAGTGGCAATTGCAGAAACCATTTTTAACTGTGCAAGAAAGGGATATGCATACCGAAAACTCACTCGATCAAGTTGCTGCAAGACCATGCGATATGCCGCATCAAACCCAATTTTTTCATGTTTACGAAGTACGCTATAAAATGCTCGCCGCCGATTAACCCCTTCAGGATTCGGCTCTTTCCCCCACTCTTTTTGGAGGTCAAAAAAATGTTGCAAAGGGCTCTCCTTTTCCCTTTTGGGTTTTCAAGGAACAAAATTACCGTATCAAAATTACCACACACTGTCGAGTATCCATTGACCAAAGCACCGCACTTTCCTATAGTAAACGCGTAAGGACGAAGGTGCCTTACCAAAGGAGTGCCCCGTGAGTGAAAAAATCGATAGCGTGCCAACCAAGCACGCCTACGAAATTGTCACCGTTCATTTGAAAACCGGCGATGTCTTGCGTCTCGCACAAAATGGAACTGGTCTGTTTCATGATTTGTATATTGATGGAACGATGCACACCGTCACCATCCCACCAGAAAATGTAAAAATGATTGTCCCGTATCCACTTCCCTATACCGACGAGGATCCGGAGAAGACTTTGCAAGAATTCTACCTGGATATTGTGGTACGCGAGTTGCACGGCTATCAACATCTCAAAGCCTGCGTCATCACACAAGAATCACAAGAATTTGAAAAAGTGCTCTCTGGATTTGAGAGTATGCATGAGCTGGAAACACGCGGTGGAATTTCTGTTGATGATTTGCTTATTCATGAACGATGGAAGTTCATCGCAATTTTGGTAAGAAATTTCATACATCTTCCCCTGTTACAAAAAGGTTCGCTAGAAAAATTGCTGGCAAAAAAATCTCCCGAAAACTTTGAACTTTCAAAACAGCCACGATTTCCCAAAGAAGCCTATCTCTAAACCACATCTACGGATGTGTTTTTTATTTTACAAGAAGTGCCTGTGCAACAACAAAATCAAACGGCACATTAATATCAACACTTCGATTATCAGGCATCACATACGCTCGTGAGTCAGCACCAAACAAATCATTGTTCATGATGCAGGCAACGCGCGTCAAATAAATCGCACAATTTCGTTTATAAATTCCTTCCATGTCATGACGACTTTTACTCTCAGTTCCTTCATGTTCGTGTAAAGGTAAAATTCTATCATCACCATCAATACGTTTTAATTTTGCAATAGAAAAATCAACTAATTTCACCATCGACATCACCGAATCAGCACCCGTTGTCACAATTTTTTCAATACAAGCATCAATATCAGCGGCCGTACGAAAGGGAGATGTTGGTTGTAAAATCATGACATAGTCATAATCCTTTCCCAAATCTTTTTGAAATTGAATAGCATGTTGAATAACGGGAATACTTTTAGCAGCGTCAGTCGATAATTCCTCGGGGCGCATAAAGGGCACCAAAGCTCCCGCATCAACGCATACTTGTGCAATCTCAGAGTCATCAGTTGAAACTAAAAAGTCGGTCAAATATTGAGATTGTTGTGCAGCGGCAATTGTCCAGGAAATCAAGGGCTTTCCCCCCAATTCTTTGATATTTTTCTTAGGAATCCCCTTTGAACCACCCCGAGCAGTAATAACCCCCAATATTTTTTTGCCGTTATACATAAAATTTGGCTAAATTGAAACATTATCACCTTGAAGTATCCCCTTTCGCTTGTTACATTGCAAGTAGATAAACCCCATATAAAAGGATTGGTTATGAAAATTTTGATTACGGAAATCGAAAATTACAGCAAACAAGCGCTCGCCCACTACGGCACTCTCGGGGAAATAGTACACCTCACCACCAATAGCCGGGCAGAATTACTGGAAAAAGTAGCCGATGCAGAAATTGTTGTTGGTCGCCTTGCTTTCAATTTTGATGAAGAATTTTTTAATGCTGCCAAAAAACTGACCATACTGGGAACCCCCACAACAGGGTTAGACCATATCAACACAGAAATCGCACAACAAAAAAACGTAACTCTTATTTCTTTAAAAGGTGAAACGGAATTTTTAATGAATATTCAAGCAACTCCCGAACACACACTTTTGCTACTGCTTGCAACATTACGCAAACTACCACCCGCTCATAAGCATGTAACACAGGGTTTGTGGAACCGAGATTTATTTAAAGGCCACGAAGTAAAAGGACAAAAAATTGGATTCTATGGATTTGGTCGCGTTGCACGTCTCGTAACCAAATTTGTAACTGCCATGGGAGCAGAGGTTATTGCATGTGATCCATACCAAACTAAAGAAACAATTGAAAACAATGGAGCTCGCATGGTTTCACGCGATGAATTATTTACCGAAAGTTCTGTCATCATGATCACCTGTGCTTTAAACGACGAAACAAAACACAGTGTTGGGGAAAAAGAATTTGCACTCATGCAACACGGTGTATTTTTTATCAACACCGCACGGGGACAAATTGTTGATGAAATCTCACTCTTACAAAATTTAGAAAATAAAAAAATTGCAGGCGCTGCACTTGATGTACTCGCTGACGAACGCGAAACAAAGGAAGAAAAAAATCCACTCATTGCCTACGCAGCAACCCACGACAATCTCATCATAACACCACACATCGCTGGTGCAACTCATGAATCAATGCATGCCACGGAAGATTTTATTGCTGAAAAAATAGTTAGTTTTTTGAAAAATCCACACGGTACAGCATTACCAAAAAATGAAAACACTCATTTTAATACCCAATGGACCGAAGCAATTACCAAACAAAAAGGACAAGAATTTACTCTGTTTGTTCCAAAGAATGAAGTTCCCAAAACCCAACGTCAATTTAATCTCTTCAACTATTTCTCATACATTGAAAAAGAAATAGAAGGAAAAGGATATGGCACCAGTTTAGAATTAGGCGCAGGACGCGGCACCATTTCACTCTACTTAAAAAAATATTTAGGTTTCTCCGTTACCCTCAATGACATGAGTGATGAAGCAATGATTCTAGCAAAAGCAAACTTCGCGCATTTTAAAGAAGATGCACAATTTATAGTAAGTGATGCTCGTTCTCTTCCCTTCCCTGACAACTCATTCGACGTGGTGACATCAATTGGACTCATGGAACATTTAACCGACTACACACCCATTTTAAAAGAAGCATACCGTGTTTTAAAACCAGGCGGCACCATGATGCAAATTAACATCCCTCACAAACGTTCTATCCAACTCATCAATGTATACTACCGCAAAATACTTACATTATTCGGTAAAGAATTGCGCAAAGATTTTCCTCGTAACAATGACACACCAGAAATTTATGCAATGCATGCGCGAGAAGTAGGATTTCAAGATGTGTCTACAATCAATGTAAATCCATTTCCTCTCTTAGTACCGGTTCCCATGATCGTTGATGAAATACTCGCCGTTGTGTATCGCGGTATACAGAACGTAAAAAAACTATTCGTAAAAAATCCCTTCACCTGTTCCTACGAAGTTTCACAATGTCACTTTTTAATAGGGAAAAAATAATATGAAAAAAATTGGATTAGTACTCACTCGTGGCATGGTGACGCGCAACATTCTCCGCACCGAAATTTTTGAAAAAGTTTTTGAAAAAAATTCTGAGGTTGCGCTGATAATTTTTACGCCGCATACTTGTGTTGATTCACTAAAATCAGAACTCGGCGAAAACCCTCGTATTTCTGTTATTGGAATCAACCCAAAAAAACCATCAGGCACATTTCGCTACCGATATCTCAACGTGGTATTGCGTAATTTGGTATTTACGCGCAGTGCTGAGATTGTTTCATTTTATGGAAAAACACTCCGCCACAAACGGAATAATCTTCTCTATAAAACAATATTCAGCACGATCGGTTGGTTGGGAAAAAGTAATGCAATTAAAAAAGCAATCCGCTTTTTAGAAGTATGGTTATTTCAAGAACACTGGTATGACAATGTGCTCTTTGATAATCATGTAGATCTCATGATACTCCCTGATATCAACGGACGCACCGACAGTGTCATTGCAAAACACTGCAAACGCAACGGCATCGCAACGCTGGGCATGACCAAAGGCTGGGACACCGTTAATCAACGATTGTTACCTGTGTTACCTGACACGTTAATCGTACAAAATGATTCAGTCTACAACGACGCACTCGTCTACCAAGGCATGGATCCCCAAACATTATTGCAAACAGGATTTCCCCAATTTGATCTCTATGCACGACGAGATTGGGCATTACCCTACGAGCAATTTTGTGCAACAAAAAATTTAAACCCAAACAAAATCACCCTCCTCTACGGATCTTCCGGCGTATGGAGTAGTAGTGATGAAAAATTGGTTAGTACTATTTTGGCGTGGATTGAATCTGGTGCAATTCCCAATGCACAACTAATTATTCGTCCTCATTTTAGTGATGTAACCCATCGCCGATATGAACATTTTAAAAGTAACCCCGCGGTGTTTGTTGATGACTATATAACACTGGGGCCCTTCATTGATGAATGGAATCCAGGGAAAAAAGAAATGGAAGACTTAGCAAATGAATTACTGCACGCAAAAGTCTCTATCACCTTTGCATCAACATTATCCCTTGATGGAGCACTCATGGATATTCCGATGATTAACATTGGTTTTGGTGCACAATTCGATCACGAAGGAAATGATAAAACCTCATTACTCTACGAATTAACCCATTACCAACCCATCTTACAAAGTAACGGCGTTGATTTAGTACAAAGCGAACAAGAACTTCTCGAAAAAATTATTGAGGCGATCAATAACAAAAATAAAAAATCAGAAGAACGAAAGAATTTGCGAGAACGGATGACACGACTCAGTGATGGATTAGCTGCGCAACGAATTGCGGATGGTATACAAGAAAAAATCAAATAGCACCTATGTGTGGAATCGCCGCATTTTTTGGAAACAGTAACGAAAACGTGATTGGTGCCATGACACGATCACTCGCCCACCGCGGCCCTGACGGTGAGGGTATTTTTGTTGAGGAAAATGTAGGTCTTGGTCATCGAAGGCTCGCAATTATCGATGTAAGCGCGGCAGCAAATCAACCATTATATGATCACCGTAATCAATATGTGATTATTTTTAACGGCGAAATTTATAATTATCAAGAATTAAAAAAAGAATTGGAACCACGGTACCACTTCACCACGCAGTCAGATACCGAAGTACTGCTTGCTAGTTACATCGTGTATGGTGAAGCCTGCGTACAAAAGTTGCTCGGCATGTTTGCATTCATTATTTACGATCGCGTGAGTAAAAAAATGTTTGGTGCTCGCGATCATGTCGGTATTAAACCACTCTATTACACGGAAGTTGAAGGTACGTATTATTTTGCGTCTGAAATAAAAGCATTATTCCACACTCCCTACCACAAAGAACCAAATGACAATATTATTTTTGATTACCTTCACAACGGAATGTACGACCACACCAACGAAACATTTTTCAAAAATATCTTTAAAATTCCCGCTGGACACACCTTTACATTGACTCCCGAAAATAATCGCATCGCGTTCACCCAATACTGGAAACTAGAAAAAAAGAACTCCGGAATAACTACCCGTGAAGAAGCTATCCAACAAATTACTGCATTAGTACAAAATGCTATCGCCTTACAATTGCGCAGTGACGTTCCTGTAGGAATAAATATTTCCAGCGGTTTTGATTCAAGCGCATTATTGTCTCACGTAAATGCACTCACCGACAAAAAAATTACCGCATTCTCCATGGTGTACCGAGATTCACAATTTTCAGAAGGAAAATTAATTGCACAATTATTATCACTCACTCAAAATCCTTGGATAACTTCAACCCTAGAATGGTATGAAGTAATGGAGCGTGCAAAAAAAATGGCAATTACACAAGATGAACCTTTTGGTGGAGTACCAACTATTGCCTACGACAAATTGATGGAGACCGAAAAAAAGTATAGTGTTCCCGTAATCTTAGAAGGACAAGGTGTTGATGAATTTGGGGCCGGCTATCCTCATCACGTGAGTGCGTACTACAAAGATCTCATCACAAAAAGAAAATGGAAAACGCTACGCACAGAACTCCAAGCGCTCTACAAAAAAAATGGATTAGCCCACACAATTGCAACATGCTATTCTCTCCTACTTTCATCAAAAGGTAGACATTACGACCATACCAAAAATACCCGAGAACACGTACTCACCCCCTACATAAAAAAATTTAAATCTTCATTTGAGCAAACTCTTTCTGGAACTAGTTTTCTCGACGAACAATTATACAATGATATTACCGCACTCAAATTACCCCGCGTGCTCCGCTTTAATGACCACGCGTCAATGCAACACAGTATTGAAGTGCGCGTTCCATTTCTCGACCACCGAATCATTGAATTATTCTACTCATTGCCTCCCGAACTAAAGATTAAAAAGGGACAGGGCAAATACACATTCCGTAAATCAATGATTGATATGCTTCCTGACTTTATAACCACTGCAAAGAAAAAAAATATCGTGTCTCCCCAAACAGAATGGTTTAGCAAGGAACTCAAATCTCAGATCTATCAAGAAATTAGTTCACCACAATTTGCATTACAGCCCTACATCGACCAACAAAAAGCACTCACAGAACTCAACACTTTTTTTGCCGGTAACCAAAAAAATTCATTTTTTATTTGGCAGTGGCTTAATATTAGCTGGTGGTATAATCATTTTTTTATTAAAAATACTGGACAATAACAGTGAAAACTGTAAAACTAACCCCGTTCTTTGACAAAGGAGCAGACAATGGAGATAACAGGATTATTCTTGTTACTACTTGGCGCAGCACTCAAATCAGGAAATAACGTACTAATGAAGAAAATGACACAAGAATTTGCCAGCATAAAAGAAATACTAACGGCACACATTTTCACAGCAATTGGTTTACTCATACTGATACTCGCTAATATTCACGTTGGATACAAACAAAACCTGGAAACAATGGCATCAAGTACCTTTTGGATTGCCCTACTGCCAACCATGTTACTCAATATCGTAATTATGTATGGCAACATGTATGCATTGTCCAAAGCTGATGTTTCGTTGATTGGTCCAATTATCGCAACAACACCACTCATTGTACTCATTCCTTCAGGACTCATTTTACAAGAATATCCGGGAACACTCGGATACATCGGACTAATATGTTGTGCGGTTGGTTTGTATGTGTTTGCTTACAAGGAGCACATCTTTATAACCAGAGAGGATGAAAAAAATGGCATTGAGTGGCAGCCGCCACAATTCCTGAAAAACTTTCCCGTGACAGCAAAAATTTTGGCACCACTTCTCATGCTCACGAAAAATGACGGCGTGAAAATTGCCATCCTAACAGCGTGTTGTGGGGCATTTGCAATTGTATTTGATAAAAAATCGACACTCCTTGCATCTACACCACTCCTTCCCTTAGGAATTATCATGACATTTGTTGGATCGGTAGGATTAATAAAAAATTTGCTCAAATCCAAAAAGAATAATTTTACAATTGGAATAATGGAGATCAACACAAGCATAATCTTGCTAGCATATATCCTAACCACCCTATTTGATAGTATATATGCACAACTGGTCATTCTAATTTCATTGCTCGGAATTATAATAATTTTTATTAAAGATTTCTCATTCCTTAAAGTTCCTGTAAAAATTGTTGTTCTTTCGAGTACTGTTCTTTCCCTATTTTGGTTTCCCTTCTACTATGGACAAGCAGCCTATGTCGGTTCACTGAAACGACTTGAAGTTGTCTTTGATTTGGTGTTTGGTTACTATATTCTCAAAGAAAAAAACGTGAAACAAAGAATTCCTGGAGCACTCCTCATGATGCTTGGTGCAATCTGTATCACACTAGACTAATATCGACTACGGTCGATTTTTTTATACAAAAAAACCTCACCGAAGAAGTGAGGTAAAAAAATAAATTTTATATTACTTACGTGGTAACAAGAAATGCACACCAAGTACTAATGCGAGTACTGGCCATGCAATACTAACAAATGCAGCATCCCACCACATCATCGAGTGTCCAAGAAACAAGAGACCAAACGAAATAATTACAATACCAATAAATCCAAAATTTGCCGTGGACATGCCGCAACATGCGCCACCCATACCACAACCGCCTTCACAGTCGCAGCCTTCCATCATTTGTTTTTTCATTTTTTTCATATGTTATTAGTATAGCATAAAAAATTTTCTCATGGCACACTACAAAGTGAATAACCTATGATTGGAATTTTTGATTCAGGAAGTGGTGGACTCTCAGTCGCATCAGAAATAGTAACAGCACTACCAAACGTCGATGTGGTATACATTGGAGACACAAAAAATATGCCCTATGGAAATAAATCTTCTGCAGAACTTTTTTCTCTGACACACACCATGATATCTTTTCTAATATCACAACAATGCACAACTCTGATAAGTGCATGCAATAGTATTTCATCCCAAGTAATTTTAAACGAACACTTTCACCATGAAATCCCCATCATTGAAATGGTTCATCCGACAGTTTCTCACCTGGCACAATATACCCACAAAAAAATTGCACTTGCCGCAACACCCGCCACTATTGCATCAGCCATATATCAAAAAGAATTAAAGAATCACAATGTCGTAGCGCACATGATTCCAAACCCAAATCTCGCCGTTGCAATCGAAACCAACCATACAATCGAAATTCTTAACGAAATTCAAAAAATACTTTCAGAATGCGAGCAACAAGATAGCGAAATATTATCATTATCCTGTACTCACTACCCTCTCGTAAAAGAAATGTTCATAACCAGTGCACAAAAGCAAAATTTTACGATCGAAATATTTGATCCCAGCACAAAGGTAGCTCAAGAAGTTACAAATACGGTAACCAACACAGGACATGGTACATTCAAAGCATACACCACCAATTTTAATCCGCATTTTTACACACTCCTCAAACAAAAAATACCCCACGCAACGCATGAGGTAATTTCTCTGTGACACCTTACTAAACGTTCCCGCGCAATCGCATTGCTTCCAAAATTCTACCGACTGCTATAGTAAACGCACTGTCACGCAACGAACAATTATTTTTTTGCGATAATGCATACACATCAGCAAACGATCGATCCATAATTTTTTGTAACTTAGCAAACACTTCATCTTCTTCCCAATAATATTGTTGACGATTTTGTACCCATTCAAAATAACTCACGGTGACACCGCCGGCATTTGCAAGCACATCAGGAATAACCACTACTCCCTTTGCAAACAAAATACTATCAGCATCTGATGAAACCGGACCATTTGCTAACTCTAGAATATGCCGTGCAGTAATTTGTGATGCATTCGAACTTGTCACTTGATTATCAAGCGCTGCCGGAATTAACACATCACAATCACACACTAATAATTCTTCATTAGTAATTTTTTTACCCCCACTAAATTCAGCAACGGTTCCTTTTTCTTTTTTAACAGCATCAAGCGCATCAATCGATAAATGATCACCATATACCCCACCCTTTGAATCGGAAACCGCAACCAAATTAAACCCACGTTCTACTAACAAACGTGCCATGGTTTGCCCCGCATTGCCATATCCTTGAATAGCAACGCGGATTTGTTTCACATCCAATCCTTGTAATTTACAATATTGTTCTAATACCATCGTTCCACCAAGCGCCGTCGCAATATCACGACCCTTTGAACCATGGAGTGCCAATGGTTTACCCGTAATCACACCAACCTCACTGTGTCCTACAACTTTTTCAAATTCATCAACCATCCAGGCCATAATCTGAGGAGTGGTATACACGTCAGGTGCCGGAATATCTTTATCAACACCAATAACATCAGCAAACGCGCGTGCCCATGCACGAGAAACAGCCTGCAATTCTTTCTCACTTAATGTTTTAGGATCAACTTGCACACCACCTTTCCCACCTCCCAAAGGAATACCCACAACTGCACATTTAATTGCCATAAGTGCAGCAAGCGCTTTCACTTCCTCAATATCAGCCGCACTATGAAATCGAATTCCCCCTTTATAGGGACCACGTGCATTATTGTGTTGTACGCGATACGCCGGTAACACGAGTGTTGAACCATCATCACGGGTAATTGATAAATTCTTTTGGTGTACGTGATTAGGTGTTTGTAACGCCGTTAATTCGTGGGGTGAAATTGTGGTATACGCAGAAGCACGAGATAATATAGCAAGATAATTTTCAAATGGTGTCATATTGTATTGCAAGATAGGTAATACCTATATACTACCGTAGCATGCACACTTATTCTTTCAAGTGAACAAAAAACTCCCCAACATGAGGAGTTTTTATTTTACAAATTTTAACAAACTAGACTGATCGTTGTGACAACTTCACATACACAACGGCGTCAGCCAATGTAATAAGAGGAATCGCGTAGATAAAACCGAGATATAACGGAATCATAGCAACAAACATAAACACACCACCAACCAGTGAAAGTGCAAATAAATCCATTTTTGCATTTTTTGTCATACGTGAACTTTCGGTAAATGCATCCCCAATACCCATTCCTTTTTCAGCAATTAGATACGGCACATATCCAAAACGAATTCCCAAATAAATCCCTGGAATAATAAAGAGTAGCGTTCCTAAGAAGGTAACCAAGACTAACGCAACAGCTCCCAGAAAAAACTTTCCCAATGATCCCCATGAACTCCAACCTTCTTCAAATCTAACCATTTGTCCACGAGCAGCAAAAATAGTTAAGCGAGTAAGAACAAACGAAAGTACAATACCCGATACCGCGCTAGCAAGTTGCAAAATAAAATATACCCAAGGAATTTCCTCAAAGTAACTTGAAACACCACCAAAACCAAGCGATAAAACAACCGGCAACAAAAGTAATCCTATCCAAAACCAAAAACGTGATACCAATAATCGATGCGCCGCTTTAAATGATTCCCCCATCGAAAATGACGTAGTGTTTTTATACATCCACACCGTTCCCCAAGGCAAAAGTATCAAAGACAGAATAACCGATAACGGCAATAAAATCATTGACTGTGTTAAAACGCCTGATAGCGCATTGTCTGACGCACTCGCAAACAAACCAACCAACATAGCCCCAAGACCAACAAATACCAACGCTGTCGACGCTACCACAAAGAAAACGCCCAAATTTCTTTTCCAATTCATATTGTAATATAAATAATAGTACCTAGAGTATACCAAAAAAGCCAAAAAAAGAAAATAAAAAAACGCCTATCCGTAGATAGACGTATCGTCAGAAAAAATCGCTAGTAAAACGGGCAGTGCGTAACAAAATGGTGAGAGTTAGATTTCATGTGATCCAACACACTACGAGAGTAACCTGGTTCAAGAGTAATTACTTCAACACCATGATCGCGCGCATATGCCTCAACATCAGCATATCGAAACACCCGATCATCTTTTGCAGCGTACACAAAATGTTCACCATTCCAACCATGCTCACGAGCAAGTGAAACTTCAGATTTTTGAAATGAAGAAAAAAATCCGTAACATAGTGCAGCCTGAAAAAAAGCGAGTGTTGCGTCAGATGGCGCATGCTGTGCAATATAGGCTGCAGTAGTCTTATCAACAAGATTGTTCAAAAATAATCCATTCACTGCAAACGCTGGTGTACGATATCCCCGAAAACAAATAATATTTCCCAAGGTCACCACATTCAAAATCATCATAAGTAACGCATGCAACGTTCCTATAAAACCTCCATACACCAGAAAAGATGGATGAAGAAATGCCCTCCAGATAAAGGGTGGACGAGGAAGTTCATGAAGGTCAAACTTCAAATGAGGATATTTTTTTAACAACAAGTTCAAACATCTACTGGCATATAAAGCTCCCAATGAGTGCCCTACCAATGTTACCTTCGTTAAAACACCATTATTTTCATCAATCCATCCTTTCACCTGCTGGAATATCAATGCAACATTAGCTGACAAACTTTGTAGAGAAAGGAATCTGCGTGGTTGATTATTTTTCACCCGATGTGCCGTGACACAATAGGAACGTTCAATATTTTTTTCAACGTATCCTTTACTAACAGCATACTGCTTCAATAATTCCGCATCTTGTCCAAACCCAGGAAAGTAAATCGCAATATGCGAAACTGGATTGGGGCGATCATCTGAAAATCTGAAATCGTATGACGATTTCAGCTCTCGGTATATCTGCATGGCTGTCTCCTTTTGTTAAAGAGCCGAGTTTAAAAATACCAAAAAATAAGGAAAAAGTCAATCCTAATACTGAGCTAACACCAAAAAATTTGAGCCTTCAGAAGTATTACCCACAACTCCTTCATGAATGCCTTGTATTGAAAATGTAGTAAATCCCGCATCAACCAATAACGTTTCAAGTTCTTCCTCCGTAAACGCATGTACAAAACGATGAGTAATTGCCCCATCTGCTTTATACGGAACTTCCATATCTCCACCATTTTTTTCAAAATCTTCCTCAGTAAACTTATATAATTCACGATAATGAGGATGGCGTAAATTCCACACCGTACAAACCAAAAATCCATCCGCCTGCAATACGCGGTGCATCTCTTGCAGTGATTGTAATTGAGCGGCATACCCCGGAACATGATGTAACGACGCACAAGCAACCACACAATCAAATGAATTATCAGCAAAAGGAAGTTCCATCATGGAACCTACGGCAAATGTTCGATTATCATTCCCATATTGCTTTTGGGCGATTTTTATGATATTCTCAGCATTATCAACCCCCGTATAATCAACGTCAGGAGAAAGAAACGTGGTTAACCGCCCATTACCACATCCCACATCAAGAATCCGTCCTTGTTGTGGAAGTAATTGAGCAATATATTCTCCATCTCTCCAAAATTTATTGCGCGTAGTAGCAAATGACGTCGCGTGACTATTATAAAAATCACGCACTGAATCTAATAACGCGGTTATACGAGGATTAATCATAATATATGTACGATAGCGCGCAACACATAATCTTGCAACTCATCAAAGAAAACGTACAAACTCGCGAAGATGTCATGCGGGTTATTCGTGATTGTTTACGTGGCAATAGTAACACCCAACCTGATTACGCACTATTGTTTGATGAATATCGTCGTTTACTCGCAACAAAAGAAATCGAAAAAAATGAAACGTTAGAGAAATTATTATCACGTGCAGAAATTCGATCACTCTCGGGTGTTTCAGTATTAACCGTACTCACCAAACCATATCCCTGCCCTGGAAAATGTGTGTACTGCCCTACCGAAAGTATCATGCCAAAGAGTTACCTCTCTAATGAACCAGCAGCACAACGCGCACTCCGCAACGCCTTTGACCCATACATGCAAATCTACAATCGTATCACCATGTTGACACGCAACGGACACGATGTACAAAAAGTGGAATTGATTGTAAAAGGTGGAACCTGGAATGCGTATCGCTACGATTACCAACTATGGTTTATCCGTCGTTGTTTTGATGCGTGTAACGATTTTGCGTTTGGTAAAGAACCACATCATGAAGACGACGAACGCATGTTGTCGTTTGATATTGACCCTGCAACCACGTTCACCAACACATCACACATGGACGTGGTGGATGCACCGGAAGCAAAAACTGCCAATGCAATCAACGAACGTATTGCTATTGAAAAAGAAAAATTACGTGAAGTCCAAAACACCAACGAAACAGCTACGTGTCGTATTATTGGGTTAACTCTTGAAACACGCCCTGATTGGATTCGACCAACCGAAGTCGCACTCATGCGTGAATTGGGTGCAACTCGTCTTGAAGTGGGTTTGCAACATACTGACGATGAAATTTTATCGTTGATTAAACGGGGACACACGCTCCAACAATTTGAAGATGGTATTTCATTGTTACGTGATGCTGGATTTAAAGTTGATTTTCACACCATGCCCCAACTTCCCGGCAGTGACGCACACAAAGATGAAGCAATGTATGATTTACTGTGGAGTAAAAAAACATTACGTCCCGACATGATTAAAATTTATCCGTGTTCAGTAGTTCCTCTTTCAGAATTACACGACTGGCACAAAGAAGGTCGTTACAAACCATACAATGAAAAAGAATTATTCGAGATGATAATTAATGTAAAAGCAAAAATTCCTCGCTACGTACGTATCTCACGTCTCATTCGTGATATTCCCAGTGACTCAATCATTGATGGCAATAAAGTCACCAACTTACGCGAATATCTTCAAGTCGCCATGAAACAACGCGGGCTGAAATGTGAATGTTTACGTTGTCGTGAATACGGTCGCCAAGTAAAAATCCATCCAAAGTTAAAAGATCTTCCACCAAAACTATTCGTGGAAAGTTATGAAGCAAGTAATGGTACGGAATATTTTTTAAGTTTTGAAGATGAAGCACGTAATGCGGTATATGCATTTTTACGATTACGTTTGCCCAGTGCCCAAGATGAAAAATTGGTAAACCTATTACCTGAAATTAAAGGAGCTGCATTTATTCGTGAACTCCATTCCTACGGACACGTTGTTCCCATTGATGCAGATTTAAGTGATGAAGAAACTGCTCAACATAAAGGGTTGGGTAGAAAATTAGTTGAAGCTGCCGAAAACATAGCTCGTGAAAAAGGATTTACCAAAATGTTGGTTATTTCTGGTGTCGGCGTGCGCGGATATTACGCAATGCTCGGCTATACCCACGATGCAACATATATGGGAAAAACACTGTGAGTATCCGGACTTGCAGGAAATTCATGGGTGTTGTAATCTCATATCACGTGCGGGTGTAGTATAATGGCTATTATGCGACCCTTCCAAGGTTGAGTTGCGGGTTCGATTCCCGCCACCCGCTCCAAACAAAAGTCCTCATCGTCAGATGGGGATTTTTGTTTGTATACGATGCAGGAATCGAACGAGAAGGGGGTCGGGGAAACTAGGTTCCCCGCTGCGGAAATATTAAAACCGAGGGATTTTAAAAGCGCGCAAGCGCGTGTGAGCTTCCCCCACCCGCTCCAAAAAATTAACGATGTCAAAGACAAACAAAACATAGTTAACATAGTTCACCGTGACACATACCTACAAAAAATATATACTGTAACTATTACACAGTGAAACCATTTAAAAATACAACTATGAAAAGATTGCTGACAATTTGTGCTATAAGTCTTGCATTCCTTGGGGCAGGTTGTGAAAAAACGCCACCCAATTCTCTAACATATAAGGCCCCAACTCCCGGTTATGCATTTGAATACCCCAAAGAACACTGGAGTATTGAGAGACCGGAATTACCAACAAGCAATCCTGACAATGGAATGCCTCATGCTGAATATGACAATCAACCAGTACTAGTATTCAACCCGGTAAATAAGAATTCTGACCTTACACAACCAAATCCTGTACTCACAATCGCTCAAATAAAATACCCAGGCAGCACAATAATTTCTTCACAACCATTCACAAACCCTAATCAAACAATTACCGTCACAAAATATGGTATGCAAGAGCATACTTGGATTTCATTTGAAATTCCCAAGGAATCCACCACTGTTGTCGCGGAGGTACGAAATCCAATTAAACCACCTTACCCACCCGGTTATGAAGAAGGCGTTGAAATGATTTTAAAAACCATGCGACCCCTAAAATAAAATACAAACAAAAACAACACAACAAAAACCCCGCCACAAAGACGGGGTTTTTAGTAATAATAAAAAATCCCGCTCGTAGCAGGACTATTATTGAGGAAGTTTTGCAACAAACTTATATTCAAACACGAGAGTTTCAACGGGCGGCACATCAAACGTACAATGATTATCCTCAAAAGAACCACCAAGAGAACGAAAGTATTCAGAAAATTCCGTAGAATTACACTCAGTTGAGTGTACACGCCACTGCACTTCAAAACCAAGATTGGGAGATAACCAAGTCACTGTAATAAACCAACCACACAAAAAAATCGAAGATTCCCGAATATCTAATAAAAAATTAGTTATAGGATCTATTGAAAAATAAAGCGAAGCGGGTTTAAAAGAAATACTTCGATAATCAGAAATCTGAATGTCTTGCATCCATGACCTCCCTCTCAAAAATTAGCACAACCTTTAAAAAAGTAAAATGAATAATCTATCGCACTGAAAATAATTCCTCTCTCGATTTACGATACTTTGGATGCACCGTATCACTAACATCACGATAACCCAACGTTAACACGACAATAGATTTTCTGTGTGCTGGTAATCCAAGGATTGCATCAAATTGTGGTGCAGAAAATCCCTCCATAGGACAGGCATCAATTTTCAATTGCGCTGCAGTCAACAATGCAAAACCTAATGCAATATACGCTTGTCGCGCTGCCCAACTTTGTCGTTGCAATAACAAGGTTTTCAATAATATCATTCCTTGTATGGTTTTCTTCATGCGAGAAACGGAAGCCTCGGGTGTGTTATGAGCAACAAGATGAGCAACTAATTGTTGCACATGAGAACTGAAATCAGTGTCAGATGAAAAAACTAATAAATGTGAACATGACGTAAATTGAGATTGATTAAATCCTGCTTTCTGTAATTTCTCGCGCAGAGATTGTGTTTCAACAATATCAACATGAAATGGCTGTAAACCAAATGAACTCGGTGCCATGCGAATACTCTCTAAAATAATATCCACGTCAGATTGCGGTATTTTTTTAGAGACATCAAATTTTTTAGTTGCATAGCGCCACAAAAGTGCCGCGGAGATTGATTGAGTTTCCATATACTCACATTGTGTGGCAGAATGAATAAAAATACAATATGGAATTCACTGTTGGGTTTATTTTCACACAAAATTTAGAGGAAGTTCTGTTAATTTTAAAAGATAGACCATCCTGGCAGGCGGGTTTATGGAATGGGGTCGGAGGAAAATTGGAAAAAAATGAAACCCTACGAGCAGGTATCTCACGAGAAGTGAAGGAAGAAACCGATATACAAATTACAGAAGAATCTTGGAAAATAGTTGGAACACTCACTGGCAAAGAGTGGAAAGTCACCATCTTCACCACAACATTGGATAATCCCCTACCACCGACACAAAAAACATCTGAAAAACCAGCGTGGCATCACTGTGCACACCTCCCTACCAACCTCATTCCCAACCTCGCCATTATCATCCCAGCGTGTCTTCACACTCTCACTACCAACAATCCTCCAACACTCAGACTCACCTACCACGATTGACAAAAACGTATTTTTTATATATAGTACAGGGTCGCTCTTTCAATCCCGGTGCCCGAATTTCTCGAGCATCATACACATAAAGTCCCATAGGAGGGATGCTATGGAATTGACGATACGAGAGCAGCGCATGCAATTGTTGAATCGAAAATTGGCAGAAGTGGCAAGAGTAAGAAATGATAAAACGATTGGTCTCCTCGCACGAGCGTGGAAGTTGGAACGAAGTGAAGTAAGATCCTCATTCAATTTCAAAAAACACATGCTCTTCGACTACAAAATCGGATGCAATCGAATGTCCCAAGGAAAATCATTCGATGAAATATACATCACCTTTGAACAGTCCATATTTTGCGAAAACAACACACTCCTTTCATTTGCATTCCATATTTTTGATGATGACATCCAATTGGTTTGGAAGTTTGATGATTCTTTCAGCGACGAAGTGCATAGCCGCGCCGCAGAAATCATCAAAAACTTCCTCATTAAAGAAATGGAAATACCCGAATAACCGTAAGAGAGTTGCCATGTGCAGCTCTTTTTTTATTGCGAAAGTTTAGTTGGATCAAAATACACAGAAACAATCTTAACCGTTCCAACCGTCGCTTCATCAGTATACGTAATACCCGCCAAATTTCGCTCTACCCAATCACGACCATACGAATTATCGGTATACACCCAATACACCTTGCCCGAAAATTCTTTATAATAATCTAAATCGTTTTTAAAAAAACAAAAATCAAATGATGCATCGCCATCAATAACTTTTACCCGGTCATGACGAGAAGAAATCTCATGTATTTTTTCACATGCTGCACGATGATCAGGGAAATAACCTGTTTCAGGTAATGAGGAGATGCAAAAATGTGAGAAAAAAGTTGTTGCCACCATAAGCAAACCAGCACCATAGCTATAATAATGTGAAGCTGCTGCAAATCGAGAAAAACGAGCATACGTTACGAGAAATCCCTGCACCACCAACACATAAAAAAATGGCAACAGTGGAAACAATACCCGACTCGGCGGTAACTGCGCAAAGACAACTAACCAAATTCCCGTAACAACAAACAGTAATCCGGGAATTTGTCGAGCTTTGACTGAAGTCCACCAACCAACCACAAAAAATCCTAACAGGATAACCGCCAATAATAACGGAGTATCAAGCGTAAAAGAGGTAATCCATTCGTTTAGCGAAGTCGCCAAACGAGAAAAAAATTCATGATAAGACAAACGCGCAACAAAATCATTATTGGTAATTTGTCCCAAACCAGATCGAACAATGACGCCACCATATAATAAAAGAGTAGATAAAATTCCAAAAAATCCTGAAAGGAAAAAAGCATACCATCGCACAAAGCGATTTGAAATCACCGCAAGGAACCACACGAGATATAATGTGAGAATAAATGGTGCATTACTGGGAACCGTAAACAAAGCCAACGCACTCACAATAGCGAGTAATATTGGACTTTTTAAAGTTCGATCACTCAAACAATGTTGTAATACCAGCGTTCCCACTAACAATAAAAATGCAGATAACGTATATCCCCGCGCATTCACACTATAAAAAATAGCGTAATGAGAAAACGCAACACACAATGAAACAAGTAACACGAGACGCTGTGAAACGTACAATCGAGCGACATACCAAGTTAATGGTATCATGAGTACACCAAACAATAACGCAACAAACCGCAAACCAAATTCACTATCCCCAATCAATAAAACGGAAGCCTTCGCTAATATAGAATGCAAAATATGATTATTGGGTAATGAATAATCTGTCAGTGTAGTAATCAATGGTAATCGAACAAAATTTAAATACGTATACGCTTCATCATATCGAACCGGATCAAATACAAAAAATACCCGTAACACAGCCCCAATAAGAGTTATCACAGTCAACACGACAGCATTACGATGACGGGTTAAAAAATTAAGAATTAAATCCATATATATGCACTATACGAAATTTTTTGCTACAATAACAGTGCTATGCGAACTTCTCAATTATTCACCATCCTCATACTAATATCAATTTTTGGTTTAGGCGTGTATCGCATCACCCATCCCCACTTAAAAAAAGTTACGGTAGTAGAAAATGTAGTGATTGAAAAAAAGAATACTACTATTCCTGAAGAAGTTGATGCTATCATTCAAAAAAAGAAGGAAATAGAACCAATCACAATTCCTGAAAATGACACTGAAGTTGTAGCTAGCGAAGACGATGATAAAGACGGATTAACACTTTTTGAAGAAGCATACTTTGTAACCAACGATTTAAACCCTGACACTGATAGTGACGGATTTTCTGATCTCACAGAAATTCAAAATGGATTTAACCCCAAAGGAAAAGGGAAATTGGTTGCCACAACCGTTGCAGAAAAAGACATACTCGGTGTTTTTGAAAATATAACCAAAGGCGTAACCAGCACGATAATAATTCAAAAATCAGGTAATGGATCACTGATAATAGATAATGAACCTCTCCAACAATTCACCTGGAAATACAAAAATAATGTCGCAACATTGCAAAGTGACACACCACTTACCAAAATAAGTAGTCACTTTGTGATCGTTCGTAAAGAAGGAAAAAAAATAATACTCGATGTAAATCAACTCGGATCACACACCCTTTTTACTAAAAAATAAAAACTCCCGCATTGCGAGAGTCACAAGAGTGGATGTACCAAAACTCCATTTTCAAAGAGCACATGCTGCTGCCCATCACGTATCCACGTGGAATGAAATTTAGGTGTAGAAGAAAACAAAATTTTCATAGCATGAATTCTATCTATGGAAAAAACAGGACGATCAACCGTAGAAAAACCAACCTTACGCAATAAATCGTTTGTCTCTTCCACCGTAATAGATACCGTAGCTACTGAAAAATAATTGGATGGCGACAATGGCACTGAAGGTTTTTGTATAGAATCATACACAACCCGTTCAGACGCAGACTTTCCATCAGCTCGATACAACAATCGAAAAGGAAAATGAACGTTATTGAGAGAAGAAAGAACTAAATACTGCGCAACCTCATGGATAACTGACGGTGAAAATGAAAGAAATTCAAAATCCTGGATCAATTTTACCTGTTGATATTCACGTATCAACCCATACATCGTTGGCAATCGAACTCTTGCATCCCGATGTTGTGAAGATCGCATGCTAAACCTCCTTGGTTTGTGCACTCCCCTATGCTAACGATGAAATTACAATGAGTCAACAGGTGAACCAAAACCAAATATGGTACACTATATTCACTATGAAATATGAAAATTTTATAAAAAGCGAGGAAAATTTTCAAGAATCATTTCGTCGCTACAAGAAAAATCATATTGTCGACATGAAGCCAGAAGACTTAGGCAACGCGGTATTAACAAGTGAATTAAAAGATGGTGCCTTTGGATGCAAGGAAGTTGTTATTAATCGTGCCGACCCCAGTATTACAATTCCTATAATAAAATTGGAACAAGGAAAACACGTTGTCATGATTGGTCCCAATGGCGCTGGCAAATCAACTATTTTTGATGCCATCATGGATGTAAACCAAGCAAACTTTTCATCAACACACGGAAAAGGAGCACTTCATTATCGCAAAGGGGTGCACGAAAAACCAACCACACGTATTGCGCGATTAAACCAAGAAGAAATGTTACAAAGTCTTGATAACGCAACAGTATTTGATGTAATCGATCAAGCAAAAGAATTATATAAACTCGAATTCCCCATCGACTGGGAAAACATAGAAAAGTTTGAAGAAAATACCAAACACGAGGCAATCTGTCAGCGTATTGATGAACTATCCCAAAAAATTGACGCACTTTTTTCCATTTCAGAATTTATAGATAGAAAAATAAAAGAGTTAAGTGGTGGCGAACGCACCAAACTGTCATTACTCATGATTCTTCTCTCGGAACCAGATATTTTACTACTCGACGAACCAACCAATCACCTTGATTTAGAAAGTTTATCAAAGTTATTAGGAATTATAGATGCCTACAAACGACATGGCGTTGCAATTGTTAGTGTGTCACATGTCGATACATACTTAAGAGATGCAGGAAAAGATGGGGTAATTGAAATTTCCGCCGACGATACGAAACGTACCGTGCACCAATCCAATGCTCCCTACCAAACCTACATCAAAGATGGTGCCCGAAAACCGTACACCATGGTCAGTAACCCCATTCAATGGCGCTCGCAAAATAAACCGAGCAGTGAAGCAATTGTTGGTCCCACCCAGGAAACAATAACCATTCCCAACTCACCAATCGTCGATGCTAAAATTCCGGCACTGTTACATGGTGAAGTACGCGTGCTCGTTGGAAATAATGGAAGTGGTAAAACAAAACTCATGGAAGTGATGGGGCTCAAAGAAGAAGGAAGAAAAATTATGCAGCGTGGAAAAGGAGTAAACATTGCATACCTCCCCCAATTTTGGCCGGAAAGTTTACAAAATGCCACGCTCGCCGATTTCTTTCTCTATATAAAAACAAACGTTGATCCAAATGGAGATGCAACAAGCAATCAATTTAGAGAAGCGATACTCGATAGTGGTTTTAAAAGTGGGAAAAAAGATACCGCACAGTTACTCAACCGAAAACTACACAGTTTTAGCGGAGGTGAACAACGATTCCTGTGGTTTATTGCTGTTTCAGTCATGCCAAAAGTCGATGCACTATTACTTGATGAGCCAACTAATCACATGGACCAAAATATTCAGCAGTTTATCATGAAAGCAATGCGTGATTTTAAAGGATCGGTGATGTTTGCAAGTCATGACCTACGATTAATCAAAGATATAGCAGATAACTGTGGGGAGAAAGCAGGAAATGTGGGAATTCGAACATTGCTCCTTGAAAAAAAGAAAGGTAAGACAACGTTACAGTTTGTTTCACAGCGGCCAGATGTATTTATAAGAGGAAATATGGAAAAAGCAAAAGAAGCAGGACGCAGAATAAAAATTTAGTAACAAAAATTCCAGCACAGTAGCTGGAATTTTTTAATTGGTGACATTACTAACATACTAACTGTGGATAAGTACAAAAAATTTCACATAAAAAATTCAAAAAAATATTTTTTGTTGAAAAATGGGCATTTTTTAGATTGACAAAATCGTTTTTTTATGCTATACTGTATTTGTACGATAAAGAAGTACAACATAGGTCATTACGAAATAAGTGGAACAACTTTTTATAGCTCTGTTTCCACGGGGTAACATTCGTTCATTCAACACTTCTGGGGTAGAAGTAGAATGAATAGTACAGTTTAGTGCTCTCAATTTCCGTTAGAATCTTTTGTTTTTTTGCGTGGTGACGAGACATCGTGACAACACAACGGAGCGTGTAACACATACACTACTCCATTACAAAGGATATCGACGAGTACATTATACGATCTTCGTGTAAGTACTGGCACGTCTGTGTTTTGGTGAAAGAATCACGAAAATACTGACGTGTCAGTACCAACAGACACGACAATACAAAGGGCGGTGCAAGGCTTAAAGCAATAAATTGGTCCATAAAGGACCGTGGCTGGCGCATCTGCCCTTTTTCTTTTGCAAAAAAATTCAAAACTTTTTCAAATTGACTCCCCCTTCAAGAAACGCTATACTTTACGATAGATATTGGGTTGATACTGTTTATATGAAAAATGCATTTTCTAAAGAATTTATAGAACGAATGAAGGAAACACTCCAAAAACGCTTAGCCGTCTTGGAGGAAGAAATGCAACGCATGGAAAATGAAAGTAAAGCACATCTTTCATCTGAAAATGCAATGCAAGCAGGAGATTCAGACGATGATAACGCACAAGAAATTGCGGAACTTTCAAACATCGTTGCAATTCAAGAAACTCTTGATAAAGAAGTTTCAGATACTAAAAAAGCTTTGAAAAAAATTGCAGAGGGTACGTATGGTTTTTGTTCATATTGCAAACAACCTATTGATGAACGACGCTTAGAAGCACGTCCTGCTTCAAGCTCATGTGTCGCATGCAAGAAAGCACTCAAACAAGAAGTATAGAATTCGAACGTAATCCATTCACGTTCACAAAAAGCGCACTCGCGCTTTTTGTCATTGATAGACTATTAAAACTCTGGGCATACACCAATCCCATCAACACGGTTCCCCTAATAGGACAATGGATACGTCTTGAACTCTATCTTAATTTCAATGTCACCTTTGGCATACCACTGACATGGAACACAGCACTCACCATCATTTCCCTCGTACTGCTGGTATTCCTTATTGGACTTCGCATTCTCAACATCAAACATCGTAAACCTCAAAATATTCTCATTCTTGATCTCATTATTGCCGGCGCCGCTTCAAATATCATGGATCGTTTAACCCATCATGCCGTCATCGATTATATCGCTTTATGGCCATGGAGTTACATAAACCTTGCCGATATCATGATACTTGTGGCATTATACCTCGCATACAAAACCTATGATCGCACTCCAACTCGGGCGTGAAGCCCGCGTCGCATACGCTGAAATTGAAGCGCTTGCCACAGAATTTGATTACATCATCAACACCCTCGAAAACGGTGTGGTGTATATTGAACCCAAACACAACTTCCCTGGTGTACAACAACTCGTATCGCGCAGTGGTGGCATTGTGCGTGGTTTTACCTTGCTCAACGAAACCGACGAAGAAGATTTGGTTGAATACATGGTCAAACAGTACCCTAAAGATAAAATTACATTTGGGGTAAGTATTATTAATAGTGATCGCAGTGCAGAAGGTTTTGCTGGCGCCATTAAAAAATTATTGAAAGGAAAGAATATTAGTGCGCGGTTTGTGGTTCCAAAAAACGACGACGAACAATTAAATACCGGATCACTCACCCACAACAATCTCGACTGTGAAATTGTGGTAACAACATTCAAAGGAAATAAACGCTTTGGCATGACATCGGGTTTTCAAGACAGTGAAAGCTGGGGATTTTTCGACTACCAAAAACCAGTTCGTGATGCACGACGCGGCATGTTACCTCCGAAACTCGCGCGTACCATGATCAATCTCCTTGGATTTCCGGTTGCAAACAAAAGAATTCTTGATCCTTTTTGTGGACTCGGTACCGTTTCCATTGAAGCACTTCGGTTACAAGCACACGTAATTGCATCAGATGCAGACCCTAACGCAACAATCGGAACAAAACAAAATTTAGCGTGGGCCAAAATAGTATTACAAACAGAACAAGAAATTACCGTCATGCAATGTGATGCGCGTGAAATTGGAAAACGATTAAAAACCAAAGTAGACGCAATCGTGTGTGAAACATTTTTAGGAATTCCCAATAACCTGACGGTCGCACAACGCAAAGAAGAAGCAGTAAACTTAAAAACTCTCTATCTTGATTGTTTAAAAGGTTGGAAAAAAATCTTAGAAAAAAATGCACGTATTGTGATGGCGGTCCCCCAATTTCATGTACGCGATGAAATTGTATCGGTTGCTATTGAAAACGATCTCGCACGACTTGGCTACACTCTCGATAAACCACTCGAAAACAAAGTGTTACTCTCCCAAAATGGTAACTTATTATACCGTCGTGAAAAACAAACCGTAGGAAGAGAAATTCTCGTATTGACCTACCACGGATGACAAAATAAAAAAATTGTGCTATATCAGAACCACCGGAATTTCCCGGTGGTTCTTTGATAAGGGAGAGGTGTCCTCGTGGAAAAACCACGCATCCTCGGTGTAGCGTATGACGCTGCACCATCACGGGCTTTCATGAAAATGCAAAAATATAGTGAAAAAAGTAATAGTCCACACGCAGTCGCAATAATGACAGCTGACGGAAAACCCACTGCTGTTAACGTAACTGATGTAGTAAATTTCATTGATCTATGGAAGCCAAATCTCATATTGATTGGTATGTCATCACAACCACGAGAAATCGAAATGGTGGCAATCGGTGCAGCAAAAAAGATCGGTATCAGATATGGATTTTATGGTGATATTCCCCGTGCATTCACACGCCCTCATTTTCAAGAGGCGTTGCATGATGCAACATTCTACATGGGTGTAACGCCCACTGAAAAAAAACAAGGGTTTGCTGAAATTGAAGCGCAAGGGCGTTGTCAGTTCTTTGCAACCGGCAATCCACTCCGTGATGAATTCGTCATTCCCATACTACCCAAAAAACGCTGGTATACACGTAATGATTTTGGTATCGATCATAATGACAATGTAATTCTCATGCCGGGAAACAAAGAAGTGGTTGCAAATATAATCCGCGTGTCAGAATTTTGTGCGTACTTACGAGCAAAAGAAAACTCTGCCACCAAGACTCATCTATGGTTTGCACCACATCCGGGAGATACAGCTTCTCACGCAGTAGATAAACGCGACATGAAAGAATTGCAAATATATGAAACTTTGATGAAATATCAAACTCGAGGCAATGTCACGGGATCCGTTATCACTAACAGATCTGCATCCTCGCTACTACCCGCTGTAGACATGGTCGTAGATTGTGGAAGTTCGCTTGCAATCGAGGCAATCTACAATCGCATTCCCAGTGTAACGTGGATGACAGATGAAGATAGAAAAAGTCTCGTAACAAGTAATGGACATTCTGATCTTGAAGTTTTAGCTAATGGTTGTTCAGTGGATGGAAAATTATTTGCGAAAAATGGTACCAGCGAATTTTCGCTATATGGAATAAGTCATTTTCAATATCTCGATAAAATGAAAGCAACCTACCCACTCCCCGAAATCCCCGATCCGTACGCATCGGTCAAAAAGATGTTGCAGGTGATCACTGATCATCTGGCACTCTAAAACCTGAAATACTCAGGTTTTTTTATTTTGTCATTCCCGCGCAGGCGGGAATCTAGATCCCCATCTTCA
>CAZUUO010000002.1:28792-49420 GCA_964622665.1 uncultured Gammaproteobacteria bacterium
GCAAAATCATGGCAACCCCCTCATACAACGCCGCTTCGCGCACACACAAATATTCATACGGATCTGAAATAGCGCGTGCTCGATAATCAACCAAAGTATAATCATCAATAACGAGACGTGGCAAACTTTCACGAATGAGTACTCGTTCCACACCAATATCAGATTCTATCTGCTCACGGGTTTTCTGAAATTCAGCAATCATGAGTTCTGTCTGACAAAAAAATACATCGTCACGAGTAATCCCTGAAATTTCATTTCGATAACTTGCAGCCAATGCGTGATCGATAGCACTCGTCAGCAGACGTTCCGGCGTCAGAGGTAATGACAACAAGCGACACAATTGCGCAATGCTCGATGCCTGAGCATGTTGAGATGGTGGCTTTGGATACCCCCAATCTCCAGGGTAATGATGATCAATGAATCGACCACCTTCAGTAAGAATAGCTTTTTTACCACCAACTGGTTCACACTCAATCCACACATCCCCCTTTTGTGGTTTTGGAAATGCGATACCATCAGACATCGAGGTACGATAACATTCGGCATGGTTAGCCCGTCGCAATTTGTTACCTTTATAAACTTGAGCAGGAACAAACGGAATAGACTGCTCCGTCAATATTTGTTCAATCATCATCATTTCAGGATCTAATGCACCCAAAATAAATCGTACTGGAAGAAATGAATGACGTTTTTTGCTCATGTTTTCTCCTAATTTGGAAAGAACATGTGCAAAGTCTAGCAGAATACTACTATTCTATCAATAATAGACAAAACATGCTGTTAACCCTATACTAAACTCATATGAGTACCGCTGTTTTTGCTGCAGGATGTTTTTGGGGAGTAGAGCAAGTTTTTGCGTCTATGCCAGGAGTAACCAAAACACGGGTTGGTTATATGGGCGGACATACTACCAATCCAACATATGAGGAAGTATGTACGGACACCACTGGCCATGCAGAAGTAGTAAAAGTATGGTTTGATGAAACGCAAATTTCATACGAAACATTGGTTGAAAAATTCTTTGCACTCCATGACCCAACTCAACGCAACCGCCAAGGAGTAGACATTGGTTCACAATATCGTAGTGAAATTTTTACTCATGACAGCCTACAAGAACATGTCGCACAAGATATACTTCAAAAAATACAAACCAAATATTCCAAACGAATCGCAACACGCATTACGAATGAATCAAACTTTTACGAAGCAGAAGAATATCACCAAGAATATTTTAAAAAGCACAACATAACCTGTCACATCTAATATGGACTTAATTACGAAAGCACAAGAAGAATACGCATTACTCGATAGTGGATACGGCCGAAAACTCGAACAGTTCGGTGATATTATTTTGGACCGTCCTGATCCTGTTGTTGAACACAAAAAAATGGATGAGGATATATGGGAACAAGCACATGCTCGATTTGATAATGAGTGGATTGAACAAATTCCCATGCCCAAAGAATGGCAAGCAAAATTATATTTGAAAGCAAACTTATATCTCGCACCATCTAAACATGTCGGCATGTTTCCCGAACAAGTATTAAACTGGCGATGGATTGAAAAATGCGTAAAATCAGAAGATAGAAAATTAAACGTGTTAAATTTATTTGGATATACCGGGCTTGCAACAGTTGCTGCTGCAAAAGGCGGTGCTGATGTAACCCACGTTGATGCAGCAAAAAGTGCATTAACCAAAACCAAAATGAATTTGGAATTAAATGGATTAGCTGAAGCAAAAGTGCGCTTTATTCCTGATGATGCAACAAAATTTGTCGCACGTGAAATAAAACGCGGTGTAAAATATGACGGGATCATCCTTGATCCACCAGCATTTGGAAAAGGTGCCGACGGCGAAACATGGGAACTCGAGAAAAAATTAATTCCTCTATTAGAATTGTGTCGCCAAGTATTGTCTGACAAACCAGTATTCGTATTATTAAATGGCTACGCAAATTCATACACCCACCATACCTATCTTGCTGCCCTTGAAGACATGATGCAAGGAATCCCCGGTGAATTTAGTTCTGGTGACTTAAAAATTCGCGAGATGAACACTGACCGCACGATCAATGCCGGCATGTATACTCGTTGGTCAAACAAAACAATCGCTATTTAATATATTGTATATGGCAAACAAAAAAACAGAAGAATTCAAAGTTGATGGTAAAGAATTGGTTGCAAAAGTAAAAGAATTAATCAAACAAGGTAATGCCCGAAAAATAACCATTAAAAATTCGAGTGGAAAAACACTCGTCAGCATTCCTTTGACGTGGGGAGCAATTGGCGCAGTCATTGCACCGCTACTGGCAAGTGTTGCAACAGTCGCTGCTCTCGTAACATCCTGCACCATCGTCGTAGAACGAGACGACGTATAAAATCCCGAAAAAATCCTTCGGGATTTTTTTATAGTGTGGTATACTGCGCTTATATGAGTTGCGCACATGTTAAAGTACAGCTAGAAAAATTGCACAAAATAGAAGATAACGTAACGACATACCAGGAAGCGTGCAAAAAGCCGGGAACTGAAATTAAAGAATTACTGCGTGCGCGTGATGCTCTTAAAAAAGAACTGCACGATTTTAAAATGTTTTTTGAAGAACAAGCAGCTGAATATGTAAAACTCCCGTTAATACTCGCAGAAAGCGATGAAATACTGTCAGGATTCCAAGAAGGATACATGAAAATAAAATCTGGCGAGACACCGCTCCTCATCAGCACCGAAGGTGAGCCATTTTTCCCAAAAGGAGATGTTAGAAGTGGTTATAACATCAGAGAATTAGGAAATGTAAGCTGTGGATTGGTATCTATTGAATTTAAAGATGGGGTATCTTGGTACATCGACACCAACGGCAAAAAAGTAATTGATGGTGATGCGTTTGCACATATGAGTGATTTTATCAAGCCCGACAATGTTGCCATGGTAACAGTTGGTCTATATCAATTCATCATTAATACAAAAGGCGAAACCATCAGTACACACTTTCAAAATATCCAAGGACTTTATGATGGTGGTGTCATGATTGCAAAAGATGGCCAATATTACTTATGCGACTTTAGCGGAAAAAGAATTACTGATGAAACATACACGACCGCCGACTTCCAAGATGAAGGCGGCATATACAAAGTAAGTTGTGACGGGAAAACAAAATTCTTTATCGATAGTCACGGCAAACAAATTGGTGAAAAATATACAGACATACGAGGATTTAGTAATGGTCGCGGCCAAGTACAAATAGATAATACATGGCATTTTATAGATATCGATGGAAAGATTGTATGCGGTGGTTATGAAGATGCAAAAATATTTAAAAATGGCAGAGCCTTCGTAAAAATTAAAGGGAAATGGTCAGTGATTGATACCTATGGAAATGTGCTCTTTGGCGGCTTTGATGATGACGGCGTACAAGTATTCAAAGAAGGTCGCGCACATGTTGCAAAAAAAGGAGTGCATGCAATTATCGATGTACAGGGAAACACTATTTTTGAAGGAAATATTAAATTATCAGGCATGTTCAATAATGGGTTGTGCACCCTGCATAACGGTATAAATAGTTACCAGATCGATATAAATGGAAAAATAAAGCCTCTATGGTAAAAGAGAAAATAAAAAAATTATTCCGTGCGCTGGGCCCTGGATTTATAACCGGCGCATCAGATGACGATCCATCAGGTATTGGAACCTATGCACAAACCGGTGCACAATTTGGTCACCAACAAAATTTTGTACCACTTTTTTCACTCCCCTCCATGATTACCATACAAGAAATGTGTGGTCGTATTGGCATGGTGACCGGAAAAGGAATTGGTGCAATTTTGCGGCTCCACTACACAAAACCGATTCAATTATTTGCGGTAATTCTGTTGACACTCGCAAATACCGTAAACATCGGCGCTGATTTAGGAGCCATGGCAGCAAGTGCACAATTATTATTTCCCGCATTCCCCTTTAGTGCTTTTCTCATACTCTTCACCGCACTCATCCTTATTCTCATTATCATAATTCCCTATAAAAAATACGCATCCATTTTAAAGTGGCTCACCTTTTCACTATTTTGTTACATCGGGGTTGCTGCATTTGTATCAATCTCGTGGAGAGAAGTTTTGCAACACACCTTTATCCCAACCACCACATTCAACAAAGACAGTGTCATGAATATCGTTGCACTTTTAGGAACCACCATTTCACCCTATCTCTTTTTTTGGCAAACCGATCAAGAAGTTGAAGAAGAAATCGCTGAGAAAAAAATGTCGCCCGGTAAAAGTTGGCATATCTCATGGCACGACGTAAAAGCAATGCGTGTTGATACCATATTTGGCATGTTTTTTTCAAACCTCATCGCATTTTTTATCATTATTGCCGCAGCAGAGACACTCCACAAAAATGGCATAACCAATATCACCACCGCCCAAGAAGCGGCACAAAGTTTAGCCCCTTTTGCTGGTAATGCAGCATCAGCATTATTTGCACTTGGTATTATCGGTACTGGTATGTTAGCAGTTCCTATTCTTGCCGCATCAATTTCATATGCGTGGTCTGAAATTCTCAAATGGAATAACGGCCTCAACAAAACATGGCGACAAGCTGAAAAATTCTACAGTATTATTATTGGCGTGACACTCATTGGCGTCATCATGAACTACACCGCTCTACAACCATTTCAATTACTGTACTATAGTGCGGTATTCAATGGTATTTCAGCTCCCATACTCATTTTCCTTATTATCCATATTGCAAACAATAAAAAAATAATGGGAAAATACAAAAATTCAAAAACATCAAACATTATCGGCTTACTGACCGGGATAATCATGGCGATTGCATCCATACTTTTATTCATCCTCTAACTTTGACAAAACAACCAAAATCTCTTATTATCAAAAAAGATTTTCGCCCGACAGGAGGAAATCATGAGAAAAAGAATAGAAAGTCTACTGGTTGCCTTCATGAAATGCGCAGCATATGCCGGTGGTGTGCAAACACTCGAAGCACAACAATTTCGTGAACGAAGAAAAACATTAAAAGCTTTTTACAAAACAAGCAGTAGAATAACCAACGAGGACGTCAAAAAACTATTTCCAAATATAGTCGCCGCCAAAATAGCGGCAAGCGAAATGGGCACCAGCCTCTGATAAGCACCAACGCGGTGCTTTTTAATTTCCTAATTTTATGTTATAGTACCAATCTATGAAACGATCTCCACTACTTGCACTTTTTATTACCGTACTCATCGACATGCTCGGTGTCGGTATTATTATCCCCGTGTTAGCCCCACTATTTTTAAGTCCATCAGCCGGTCTTTTCCCGGTAGAAGCATCTCAAAGTGTACGAACTATCGCATTGGGACTCATGGGAGGAATTTTCCCACTCATGCAATTAATTGGCGCGCCACTGTTAGGTGCACTCGCTGACCGACATGGCCGCAAAAAAATTCTCCTTGTTTCATTATTTGGTACCTTAATGGGATATATCCTATTTGCATTAGGTATCGTACTAGGCAATCTCCCACTACTCTTCTTCTCTCGCGCACTTGATGGATTTACAGGAGGAAATATTTCGATTGCCATGTCATCAATTGCCGACATATCAGATGAAAAATCCCGCACCAAAAATTTTGGCTTAATTGGTATGGCGTTTGGAATTGGATTCATCATCGGACCCTACATTGGTGGAGTATTATCAGATCCAACCAACCTCCCCTTCTTCAACTTTGCAACACCATTTTGGGCAGCAACTATTTTGTGCGCAATGAACATTGTACTAGTCATTACCAATCTCCCCGAAACACTGAAACAAAAATTACAAAAACCTTTTTCTGTATTTACCGGTTTTATAAACATTGGTCGTGCATTTCACATGAAAAATCTCCGCACCATGTTTATCGTTTCATTCTTATTAACCTGTGGTTTTAGTTTTTTTGCACAATTTTTTCAGGTGTACTTAATTGATCGTTTTGCATTTACCCAAGGACAAATTGGAAATCTCTTCGCCTACGTTGGGTTATGGATTGCATTTACGCAAGGATTTTTAACACGCGCTCTCACCAGATATAAATCAGAACACGTATTGCGCTATAGTATATTAGGATTAGCCATAGCAATTCCGTCACTCATTATTCCCCAAAGTGCCCACCTCATTTACCTGGTAAATCCATTCATCTCCATGTTTCAAGGTATTACCAATCCTAACATAACGAATGTGATTTCAGGCTTAGCCGACAAACAATCCCAAGGTGAAATTTTAGGTATTTCTCAATCAGTGCAATCATTAGCAATGACATTACCGCCGGTTGTTGCAGGATTTCTTGCTACCTTTGACGTACGCCTCCCACTTATTATGGCTGGATGTATGATTTTGTGTGGTTGGATTATATTTGTCACGCAATACAAAAAACCAACAGAAAAATTCAGTGAAATATAAACTCGCCTCGTGCGAGTTTTTTGTTCCTTGATAAAATCAGTTCAGACTTCTAAGCTCATAGTATATGCCTCTTGCTGATATCTTGCGTCCCACATCACTTCAAGAATACATCGGTCAAACACACCTCGTGGGAGAAAACGCACCGCTTAAAAATGCTATTGAACAACAGCATCTTTTTTCATTTATGTTGTGGGGACCTCCCGGTGTAGGCAAAACAACCCTAGCCCGAATTTATGCACGCGCCATGAACGCAGTAATGTTTGAAATTTCTGCGGTAAGCGCAGGAAAAGACGACATTCGAAAAATTGTTGCGCAAGAAAGTGATCAAAAGAAAATTTTATTTATTGATGAAATTCATCGATTTAATAAAGCGCAGCAAGATTATTTACTCCCCTTTGTAGAAAATGGTGAATTAACCGTAATCGGTGCAACAACCGAAAATCCCAGTTTTGAGATCATCACCCCACTTCTTTCTCGTTGTCGTGTTTTTATTCTGAAATCACTAACAGATGAAGAATTATTACAAATCATCGACCGTACCAAACTATCAATGTCTGATGACACAAAGCATATTGCCTTACAATTGTCCGGCGGTGATGCACGAAAATTAATTTCTATTCTTGAACAAACTCATCAACTGTACACCGAAATTACCAAAGATACCTTATACAAAACCGTGCAAGCAAATCCCCTTTCCTACGACAAAAAGGGTGAAGAACATTTCAACCTCATCAGTGCATTTATCAAATCAATGCGTGGTGGTGATGCTGATGCCGCAGTATATTACCTCGCCCGCATGATTGAAGGGGGAGAAGATCCGTTATTTATTGCACGCCGCATGATTATTTTTGCATCCGAAGATATTGGACTTTCTCAACCAACAGCACTCGTTGTTGCTACAAATGTATTTGCAGCACTTGAAAAAATTGGATTACCCGAAGGAAGAATTACACTCGCACACGGAGCAATATACCTAGCAAAATGCCCAAAAGATCGTCGCGTATATGACGCCATTGGCAGCGCATTACAGGAAGTTGGTTATAGTGGAGCTCTTCCCATTCCGCTACACTTACGTAACGCACCAACAAAACTCATGAAAGACGCAGGATATGGTACAGAATATGAAATGTATGATAAAAAATCATATCTCCCCGAGAAAATTGTCGATAAAAAGTTTTTTATATAAATTGACAAAGGATGCTACAGTACATAGCATATTATTAGTTCTGTGAAGAAGGAGCGAAGATGACAAAGCACATACAACTTGATCGATATATATGTACTAAAACATTGGTAGTGGATGATCCAAAAGAGGAAAAAATTGCGGGAATATTCAAACAAGCAATAACACACCAACTTACCAACAAAGTAAATCGTTGTAATCCATCAATAGTAGTGCGCAATACAAAGGAAGTTATAGAAGCAAATTTGGGAAATACGTACACTACGATTCAAATAAAAATCCCCAATGAAAATCCTCAAAAAACAATAATGACCGCGCATTACCTCACAAAAGTTAGAGAAGTAATCGCGAAAAATTTCTCGCCTTACACACTCATTCCAACAGGAAGACGAGGAATTTTGCCGGGAGGAAAAATGGAGCCCATTGAATTTGAACCAGTAAACGTATCACTAATCGTCGTCCACCAACCAATAGTAACCGCACGAAATGTACAAAAAGATAAAACACAAAAATCCTGTTACAAAAAAGTAACCTTGCTCTCCATACATCTCCAATGGGAATACACACCAATATCTACAGAAATTGAAGAAAAATAAATTCCACAAACACCAACACGGTGTTTTTTATTTTATTGACAAAATCACCAAAAACTAATTAAATAACTTCAGTTCCTTGCAAAAGGAGGGTCTCCATGACACTTTCAATACGAAATACTACAGTGCTTGAAACAATTACGCTTCCCCATAAAAATGGGATACCGAATAAAAAACGTTTGCATAACATTGTAAAAGCAAGTAATAAAAAAATACCCGCTCTCACAAATACTGATACCGATGAAAACAAGCCGTATATCAAAGTGGAAATGCAAATCAACCAGATAAATCTGCGGCGTGATGAAGTGGTTGATAAGTGTCTTGATGAACTTGATGCCATCCTACAAGTAATTGGCGGCAATAGCCTAACATTCAGCCACAAAACCGAAAAAAGAGAGCGTAAACAGAAAGACGGAAAAAAAACTGAAAGATTTCTTATTCTAATGCTTCACCGATAGGATAAATAGCCTATCAGTACCAACAACAAACACCCACGCGGTGTTTTTTTAATTTCATTGACAAAACTACACAAAGCCCGTCTAATTAATACAGACCTTTGAAAAAAGGAGGATACCCGTGAAAACGAAACCTCAAAAAACAATAGAACTTCCTTACTATTATAAAATTTTTGAAGTATCGACAGAGGATTGCAGCGAAGCATCAGGTGAAGCAGTAATTCGCGAAGGAATCAACCGGTTCAATAAATGTAAACCACCCAAAGTACTCAACAATAGATTTGCCTCTGGCGCTGAAGAACTGCTTGTGTGGAATGGTGGAAACGCCATGGCAGTCATTGAAATAGACATTCCCTTAGATGCCGACACGGACACCACTGACAACCTCATAAAAAAATACGTTAAATACGCAGACGAATACGGGACACAAAAATTCAAACCCTATCCCATAACAACACGAACCAGAAAATTACTGAATTATGGTGCAATGGCTCCCCTGTTTCCTTCGTTTATGGTGACACTTGCCTATGATCCGGGAATACACGGCAAGGTGTTAGTAATTGAAAGAAAAGTAAAATGGCAAAAAAAATTGTTGATTAATATACGCTGGGAATTCACTAAAATTAGAGAAAAAAGAAAGGTAAATAAGCAATCATAAACACCCATGTGGTGTTTTTTTAATTTCATTGACAAAAAAGCATAAAAACGGTATACTACAGTCAAATTATTTCGTGCCGACAACGCACGTTTTTTATTCTAAAATATGCAAAATATTCGCAATGTGGCGATCATCGCTCACGTTGACCACGGCAAAACAACGTTGGTTGACGCACTTATCCGACAATCTGACACCGTACTTGGTAAAGAAATGGTTGGAGCTGAATTAATCATGGATAGCAACGAACTTGAAAAAGAACGTGGTATTACCATTTTCAGTAAAAATGCATCAATCGCCCGCGGAAGCCTTAAAATCAACATCATCGATACCCCGGGACACGCTGACTTTGGCGGTGAAGTGGAACGCGTGCTTTCAATGGCTGACGGATGTTTATTACTCGTTGATGCAAAAGAAGGACCAATGCCACAAACTCGTTTTGTGTTAAAACACGCACTTGCTTCAGGCTTAAAGGTTATCGTTGTCATCAATAAAATTGATAAACCTGACGCTCGTGTCGCATGGGTACATGATGCAACGCTTGAATTATTCATGGAATTAGGTGCAAACGATCAACAACTCGACTTCCCTATTGTTTACGCATCAGCAAAACAAGGAAAAGCAGGAAACACTCCTGACCTTGCTGCAATGACTGACATTAAAGCAATTTACGACGCAATTGAACAACACATTCAACAACCAAAATGTGATGTAAACGCACCATTACAAATGCGCGTTACGACATTGGCTGCTGACACCTTCAAAGGACGTATTTCAACAGGACGTATTGAAGCAGGTGTTATCAAAAACGGACAAGAAGTCATGCATATCAACCGAGAAGGTATCATGAAAAAAGCACGTATCACCACACTTATGGGTTTTGATGGTTTAAACCGTCTTGAAATTCAAGAAGCAAGCGCTGGTGACATCGTCGCAATTTCAGGTATTGCTGATGCATTGATTGGTGAAACTATTGCAGACGTTACCAATCCTGTTGCACTTGAACTTCTCCCTATTGAAGAACCAACCGTGAAAATGACCTTCATGGTAAATGATTCACCATTTGCAGGAAAAGAAGGACAATACACCACATCACGCCAAATTCGTGAACGTCTTTTCAAAGAATTAGAAACCGACATGGCACTTCGCGTTGAAGATACCGATGACGGAAAATGGATTGTTTCAGGTCGTGGTGAATTACATCTTTCAATTTTGATTGAACGTATGCGCCGCGAAGGATTTGAATTCCAAGTTTCACGTCCACAAGTTATCGCTAAAATTATCGATGGCAAAACATTCGTACCATACGAAAAAGTATACATCGAAGTTCCTGAAGAACATTCAGGCGTGGTTATCCAAAAATTAGGATCACGCTATGGTGAATTACGTGAGATGAAAACTGATGAAAAAGGAATTACTCAATTAGAATTTATCATCCCAACTCGTGGTCTCTTTGGTTATCGAACTGAATTTTTAACTGATACCCGCGGACTTGGTATCATGAACACCAACTTCCATGGCTACGAAGCTGACCCAGGAAAATGGCATACTCGTAATCAAGGTTCACTAGTTGCTCATGAATCAGGTGCAACAACCTTATACGCACTCGTTAACTTACAAGATCGTGGCGTACTCTTCTTAGGAGCTGCCGTAAATGTCTATAAAGGACAAATCGTCGGACAAAATGCTCGTGAAGATGATTTACGTATTAACGTCTGTAAAGAAAAACAACTTTCAAACATGCGTTCAAAAGGTGATGGAGAACGTGAACATTTCAACACTCCTCGCACATTAACGCTTGAAGATGCGATTGAATATATCGCTGACGATGAGTTGGTAGAAGTAACTCCGGTAAGCATTCGCCTCCGCAAAATCTTGCTTGATGAAAATGAAGCTCGTAAAGCTGCAAAAGGCATGAAATAAAAAACGGCCCCACATCGGGGTTGTTTTTTTATTAGAAAAATGACAAAACACTGTGCTTTGGTATACTAGGTAGTACTATGGAAACCAAAGAAATCAAACACCAAATAAAACAAAAAACTATTGAATACATTGCAACAGCGCTTGGCTTAGTAGCCGCTCTTGCATGGAATGATGCAATTAAATCAGCCATTGATTATTTCTTTATTACGGGTAACGGCGTACTTGCCAAAGTTGTATATGCAGCATTACTAACAATTATTGTTGTGGTGATTACCTATTATTTAGTCACCTTTCAAAAGAAACATGCAGAACAAAAGTAAACAACAATACGCGCAAAAACTCGATGCCGAGTTAAAAAAAATATTCCCCCACGCGAATATGATGTTGCGTTACTCAAATAATTGGGAACTCATGGTGGCAGTACAACTCTCAGCACAATGTACTGATGCACGCGTCAACATAATCACGGAAAAACTTTTTAAAAAATACACGACACTCAAGGATTATTGTAACGCTAATCCGCAAGAATTCGAACAAGATATTTTCCAAACGGGATACTACAAAAATAAAACAAAAAATATTCTTGCCGCAGCACGCATGATACGCGATGAATTTGGTGGGCACATCCCTCAAACAATGCAAGACATACTCAGGATTCCTGGTGTTGCAAGAAAAACAGCCAACGTGGTGTTGGGAAATGCATATGGGGTTGTTGAAGGAATTGCAGTTGATACGCACGTCGCGCGCTTTGCGCACGTACACAATCTTTCATCACATACTGATAGAAACAAAATCGAAGAAGATTTAAAAAAACTTATTCCACAAAAAGATTGGTTTTTATTTACCTATCGCGTAATTGAATATGGGCGCGCTTATTGCAAAGCAGTTAAACATGATCATGACAACTGCCCATTGCAAATTTTTATAAAAAAAGGTACACAATAGATAGGGGCACTAGCCAAAAGGAGGTGAATCATGGTCTTTACACTGACACCCAATGATGCAAAAACAAGCATCACAGACTTAGTTAAAGCAATTCTTAAGCAGTACAAAAAAGCGGTAATCACGTATAACAGTTTGAAAGTATTTGTACGCTTCAATTCCGAAGTTACCATTGAAGACCTTGAAGAGAAACTACCCTGCAAAGCAGTGATCAAAGAAAATTAAGCGACTGCTTGCCGAACGGTTATTACTCAAAATAACACGCCTTGAACGAAAGGTAGGAAGTAAAAAAAATCCATCTCTGACACAATGGATTATATTTATCCTTCGCAAAACAAACCTATTCCCATACACCGTGTTAGTGCAATGCGGCAATCATCAGCAAAATGAGTTTTTTCAAAATACCGCATTACTACTAGTACTCGTTTGTATCGGCATATGGGTCACGATTCTCATAGTACGCCTTTACAAACATCTCCTCATCAATCATCTTTACAAAGAATTAGACTCACTACGGTGAGTTTTTTATATTAAAAAACGAGCATCACTGCTCGTTTTAAAACTATTTACCGATTTTAAATACACACACATCACCATCCTGCACCACATATTCTTTTCCTTCTAATTGGAGATGGCCATTATTGCGTACACCACCCCATCCTTTATCTTCAACAAAATACTGATACTTTGTAACTTCAGCCGCAATAAACAATTTCTCAAAATCCGTATGAATAACACCTGCCGCTTGTGGTGCTTTCATACCGCGAGTAATCGTCCACGCACGAGATTCCATTTCCCCACTCGTAAAATAGGTAATCAAACCCAGTAAATCATAGCCTGTGCGAATAACACGATCCAAACCACTTTCTTTCATCCCCAATTCCTCCATAAACATCGCCGCATCTTCATTTGATAAATCAGCAAGCTCTGCTTCGATTTTTGCACATACTTGCACCACGGGACATGAAAACGTCGACTGAATTTTTGCTGCAACATCGCTCACATCTTGTCCTTCATCACTATTTAAAACAACAAAATATGGTTTTGCCGTAAGTAATGCTAAATCCTTTGCTAATACTTGCGCATCTTCCTCGACTAATAATGGTCTCACGCTTTCTCCTTTGGTTAGTTGTGCTTTAAAAATTTCCAAAATAGCAATTTCCTTTTCAACATCTTTACTTGCACCTGCTTTGCGTGATTTTACTGTTTTATCAAGACGTTTTTCTACCGTTTGTAAATCAGCAAGTGCCAATTCAATTAAAATAACGCCCAGATCATCAATAGGATCAACTTTACCATGAACATGGGTGACATCCTTATCTGCAAACACACGGGTGACATGTGCAATCGCATCAGTCTCACGAATGTGTGATAAAAATTGATTTCCTAAACCCTCTCCTTCACTCGCACCTTTCACCAACCCTGCAATATCAACAAATTGAATGGTTGTATAAACAATTTTAGTACTATTTGAAACAGAAGAAAGTGCATCAACCCGCTTATCAACCACATCTACAATACCAACTGATGGGTCGATCGTTGCAAATGGATAATTTGCAATTAAGGTTTGTTTTTTAGTTAAAGCCTTAAATAAGGTAGATTTTCCCACGTTTGGCAATCCAACAATTCCAATATGCATAAAAATTTCAGCTAAAGATAGCCAAAGTATGTCACAAAATCACAAAAAACTCAAGAAACTATGGAGTGGTGGATGTGCTACTACTTTCAGGTGGTGCAGGTGTTTCACTTGCGGGAACGTCAACAACGGGAACCTCGGGGGTAGGAGTGGGAATTGGTGCCGTAGGTTCTACCACATCAGGAGTGGATGACGTTGTCGTTGATTCATCAGGAACTACAACCGTACCAGGAGTTGATGAGGTTGATTCTGATGGAGTCGTTGGATCAGGTACAACTTCTGTTCCATTCTCGCCCGTAGTTGGCGGAATTTCTTCGGTAGGTAAAACTTCTAAAGACTGCGATTTCTTTTGTAAAATCCACCAATCAAATACCAGCGGATCATCCGTTGCCGATGACAACGTAACCATAAACGATTCTCCCGGCGTTATCGCACTCACATAATAACTCTTACCCTTCAAATCGGTTCGGAAGGTGATAAATACTTTTGAATCTTTTGTAATTTTGTTTGATAATACACTGATAACTAATTCACCAGGACCAAAATATCCTTCGCCAATTGTCGACTCACTATTTCCCCCATCAATAATTGCAAGTGATTTAGTTTCAATTTCGTTTGATACTAATAAACCATCCCGAGAAATTGACCACGAATTATTACGAGCCTTAATACTTTGTACGATCGGATTTTCGTCACTTGATAGTGCCAAGGTTCCCGAGCTAGTTTCGGTAACCGTAACTTGTGACGGTAATGAGTATGAATTTCTCACATGCGTCAATATTTTTTTATCTTCACCTGATGCCAATGGTTCCATTGCTAACGCTACGATAGCAAATTGTCCGGTGTGTTTAGCTGGATCATATTTCATGAGATAACCAGGTTTAGATGCAGTAACCAACAAATCTCCAATGGCAATGGCACCTGATTCATCACTTGCCTTTGCATATGCCAAACCAGAAAGCGCTAACGGAACACGGGTACCATTTTCACTACTACCAATCACAAATGCCGCAGTATTTGAAACGATACCTGCAACACCGGTTTGCAGTGCTCCTGGTGATTTTATATGTTTAATTGGATTTTGAGGATCAACCACCAACACATCACCCGCTTCAATCATTTGACCATCCGTAACCGGAACATACTCAGCTAAATCTCCCGGAAAATTACCGTTACCCGTTGTATTGGCTACAAATGAACCCGCTGCATATACATTCCCCGCCGCATCAATCGACATCAAACGGGTACCTTGATTTCGAACCGCAAACAGTGATTGTGAAGTTGACGAAGAAATTTTGGTGGCTTGATCAAAGACAAATCCACTGGTACCAAGTGCATTAGCTAAATTTGCCGTAAACGTCACCGCTTGAGAACTGGTAGTAAACACACGCAATCTATCGACACCTTCCTTTTGTAAAATTAAGGTTGCAGGTTGTTCGGTAACACCAGTATTAGAGTAGTAATTAACAGTTAAAGCGGCTGTTGAAGAACTAAAAGTATCTGCACTATGGCTATTATTAGGGATCGAATTAATACGTACCCGAGCAGCATAAATACCATAGTCAAGACGAGCAGCAATCGAACTACGCCACGTATTTACGTATCCTTCACCTTCTGTTACTCCGGGACCATATCCCGTATCAGAAATACCAATACCCATGGTGTTGAGTGTTGTAGATTCTGAAAGTGTAATTTGACCACGTCCAGCACTTTCACTCACCGCACGTTTAATATACACCGTCGCATAATCTGGCGCACTGGTGGCACCAATAAGTAATAATGGTACCGTTGTCGCTACCGCTGCATTCGGATCAATTTGGATATTGGTGTAAAATCTTCCATATTCACCTTGCACTGTTGAACTCGACATAATGTCCCCTGCAGCTGTCACGCGAGCCAAAATTGATGATGATGCAGCATTTACCCAATGAGTAAGATCGCGGGTTTGTGAAGATCCAGCCGTAATACGTAGTGAGGCATCATCCTTATTATTCACGATATGAAATTTAACACCATTTGCTGCCGTTGATGTTCCGACACCAACTTGATCGGTAATGGTAGTTAAGCTGATAAGAGTTCCACCATCACTAAATCCAGATGCAGCTGACGTTGAACAACCCGTACACGTTCCCGTAACCGTTAAGTTAGTAACATTGATAGTTCCGGTAGCATACACATTTCTAAAAAAAGTTGATGCGGAACCGATATCGTAGGTGTTCGTTGTTGCAGGAATAATACTTTGAGATGTAATTCCGCCATTAAATGTGGAAGTTGCATTGACCGTAAGTGCATCTGCAGTACTGTCACCCAAAATTGAGCTCCCCGAAACCATGAAACCTCCTGCAACATCGAGCATACGTCCCGGTGTTGAAGAAGAAATACCAATATTACCCGTTGTCGCAAATTTAAGATAACCACTCGAATTATTTTTTACTATGGAAGTCCAGACGGTAGACCATTTATTATTGGTACCACCTAAATCTGCATTATCAGTTTCATAGGGTATAACATCAAGACTATGAATCGTTCCACTCGTTGAAATATCACCCTCAGAATCAACAGTAAACCGTGATGAACCGTTAACTGCAGCACCGATTAATTTGTAACTTGAAGCAGCACTTGAAGGATTTACATACAACACACCACCTGAGGCCGTAGTATTTTGTGGTGTACCGGTAAAAACAAAGTTACCACTGGTATTTGCTGCAGGGATATAGCTGGAGGTGCCACCAATGGTAGAAGTCGCAAGTCCTGATAAATATAAGGCATTGTATGCAAACGGTGATGTCGTTAATTGTTTGCGAGGGGTCATTTCGCTATCCGATGCGACCGTGATCCCTAAATACAAATCACCAGTTTGAAAAATACTAGGTGTCAATGAGTTGGTACCACTACCGCCAAGGGCAACAGAAAATACCCCACTGGTCACTGTAACCGACAACGCAGTTGGCGTACCGCACGTTCCTGATGCTGTATACTGACAACTACCACCACTTGCTGCATCGTACAGAGAAAATTTAATAGAGTATGTTCCATTTGAAACCGCCGAACCACTAGCATCAGTTAATTTTCCTTGATAGGTGATAATTCCAGGAAACGCTTGTGATTGTTGAGGAAATAGCAAAATAAAACTAGCAATTACACAAACAGTAATGCTAAAAATTCGCTGTAGAAATTTTTTTAAAATTCCTTCCTTTTTCATGCCCTTACAGTATAGCAAAAAAAACAAAACCCCGTGAGGGGTTTTTACTGAAGTTATGCACAAATTTTGCACACTATATTTTTTGCAAGGGAACTTTCTCCGCAATGAGCGTTGGATCACGCTGTGCTGTTAAATCAAACACATCACTTTGTCGTTTTGCATACCCTTCTTTTTCATACGTCACGTAATACTTTCGCGCTGAAGCCAAGAATGCAAACCGTCCTTTCGTATCAGTGATTTGGGTATCCAATAATTTATTGTACTCAGTGTCAAAAATACGGGCAACCACTTTGCCAAGCGGACTCTTGGAAGCATGATCATACACAATACCCCAATTTTTTGGTTTTGGAGGAAATGCTATACGGCGTGCACCAATGTACAAAATAATTTGTGCAAGAAACGCAATACCTGAAATAGCACTTCGGGAAATAATAAATGCCAATAACGAAAGGACAGGACCCGTAACAACTAACACATGTTGCAAAGCACGCAATCTACTTTTCAAAATAATTTTTGACACATCAGCTGCTGGTTTATCGACCGGATCAAGTGGTACATTGGGTGTAATTTGCGATGCAATGGAAACAGTAATAGGTTCACCATGATACACATCTAAAAATTTTCCGTCATCTTTTTGATTTGCGAGTAATTGGGATGGATAAACAAATCCATTTTTAGCAACTTGCACTAAATAATTTCCTGGTTGCACAAAAAACGCATAGCGACCATGAATATCCGTAATTTTGGTTTGTATAATGCGTTTCGTAGTTACATCAAGTAACCGAACATACGCAAGATCAACAGGATTTTTGGTCAATGAGTGATACACCGTTCCCCAAAATGTTCGTTTACGTCTACCAAGCAATAATAATGGTTGCGTAGCTAAAAATTGGAGATAGGTAAACAACGTGGTACCCGTTGCTACCGCAGTGTTAGCAACAGCAACAACAGTCACCACCGGTGCGACAGTATTATCTGCTGCTTCTTGATACTCAGGGTTATTTAATAATTTCTCACCCTCAACAACACCAAGTTTGGAAAGATACACAGAACGCAATCGTAATGTTTCTGCTAATGATGATGCAGACGTGAGATCAAGACCTGGTGGCAATTCAAGAAGAGTAAACGGTTCATTAAATACGTTATCTGTTATATCAAATGCTACGGAACGTTCATCTCGATACTTTTCTTTCGTAATGATTACTTTATATCTACCATTAGGCACCATAAATCCATATGAACCCTTTGCCGAAGATACAAGCGGATTACTTTGTCCGTATGTTTGCATGTTCACCATTTTTCCCTGTGCATCAACCAATGCTATTTGTGCGCCTTCAAGTGGAATTTTTCCTGAAGCTAGTGTATCTCCTATCACTTGACCCCAAGTAGCAATGCGCACCGAATAGGGGACGACATCCTGTGTACCATCAACATACGACACGACAATGTTTGCTTGCGTCGTTGCAAGAGGTGCTGCCAATTTACACGCATGCGTTTGAGTATTTGTTGCGCAAATTACCGTATTTTCATTTTGAACAATTGATACTTCCCGCACTTGTTTTTTTTGCGGAATGCGAGATTTTGGTAGGATTACCGATAAGTCAAAATAAGGTAACAACGTAACACCACCATTGTGGTATGCTAACACAATCGAATTTGATTGCGTAGAAAAAATAATATCATATGCAACAACCCTAATTTTATTGCCATCCTTATCTAGACCTCGTTCTTCATTGGAATCAGTAATGCCTAATAAATCACTTAAACTATCAAATGGTGTTTTAGGCGGTAAATTTGGAACCGCACCATCTGCAACTTCATCATCACTAACTGGTTTATCAGGATTAAATGGGTCGAGAGGATTCTCAGGGGGTTGTTGCGGAGGCAATTGCGGAGGTTGTAATGGTGGCTGTTGCGGAGGTGTGCTCGTATCACATACATCACCAATACCATTACCATCAAAATCTGCTTGATCAGGGTTTACAATCAATGGACAATTATCTTGGTCGTTAAGAATACCATCCTTATCAGTATCTGTTTGAGGAATAAATGGCGTTGGATCACAGACGTCTCCCAATCCATCTTTGTCAGAATCTTTTTGTGAAGGATTTGAGATGGTCGGACAGTTGTCTTGGTTGTTTGAAATACCATCTCCATCTTGATCAGTATCAGGTATTGTTGGTTGAGGAAGGTTCACGGTAACAATTACCACATCAGAAATATTGCCTGATGTATCGACAACAACTGCCTGGGCCACAACTTGCTTAGTAATTTTGGTTGGGTCAGTAAATTGTGAAGTAAATAAGTATTTTTGATTTTGGATGGCATTTGAGACAGAAATGCCACCATAGGTAATCTTAACGGAGGCTACATCATTTTCTATAGGAGCGTTCCAGGTATACCCAATTCCCCAGGTAACATCCTGTGGAGTTACTTTAGTAATAGTTGCAACACCACGAAAGTTTGAAAGAGCTGATGGTTTAATAGTATCCTTTTGCGTAATAAAATTGGTGGTGCGTACTCCTTTTTGACCATATTCATCAACAACAGACACAGTAACCGCCACAAATGAATTTGCAGAAAGACCGTTAAGGACTACAGAACCAGCAGTTCCTTGTGGTCCAACCATAGTTTTAGAAATCCCATTTACCGTATACGAGATTTCAGTACTCACCGGCGCATCTACTGCAAAGCTAATACGTGCACTCGTATATGTAATAGAATCAACAAGTAGTGATGTCACTTTAGGAGCAGGTGGTAACCCAAACGTAACTTTATACAGCTGTGACTGTGAAGAATTATTTGCGGTGTCCGTTAAAATGATATATACATCACTACTACTTCCTGCTATTCCACTCACCAATGTCGTAAATGACGAATTAAGCAACGATGTATACACTTGAGTAAAATTAACCTCTCCCGATCTCTTAACAAATAATTGCGCAACAGAATTCTCTGTAGCATCCCAGGTTAAACGAGCTAATCCGGAAGATTGTAATACTGAAGAAAAATTTAAAACGGCAGGCGCTGTTGTATCAGTTTTAATGAGTTGGACGGTTCCTTCAACTTTATACGATTCACCAAGTGCAGGAGCTGATGCATTAATTTCATAGGCAATCAGTGCACCTTCAGGCAAATCCCTGAAAGAAAACTTGGGATTGCGCGAAGGGTTTGGGTGTGAACCTGTTTGTAAAGTTGTTACTTTAACGCCATTTACAACTTTATAAATAAGAAATGAATCATTAGCATTCTTATTATATTCCAGAGCTAATTTAAAAGAAGACGAGGTTACCTCAGTAACAACAATGTTATACGCCTGGAGTGGATCAGAAGGTAAGGGAACATTAGGGTTGGATGGCGGCGGCGTTGATGGTGGTGCTGATGGTGAACCTTCTTCTTCTGGCTCAGCGCCAGGCACAGTAGCTCCCACCGTAACCGATGAAGTACTTGTGGTTGCTGACAACACAAAAGGAACTTTTATTTGAAAAATAACAAAAGTTAACAAAAAAACTACACTGCAGATTTTTTGTAATACACGAAGCGCCACACGGTATACAAAATTATTACTACTAGTAACAGTATACCAGATGGAGATAGAAGTATGAAACGAGTGCGCAG
>CAZUUO010000003.1:0-45448 GCA_964622665.1 uncultured Gammaproteobacteria bacterium
GCAATATCATCAAGTTTTAATCGATGTCCTAATGATTCTTTTACCTTTGCTAATAAGTCGAGATGCGGAACATGGGTAAATTTTCTTCCTGCGTATTTTTCTAAGATTGGTAAATCAAAGTATATTGAATTAAATCCAATAATACGGTCAGCATTATCAAGAATTGGCCACAAATTATGAAGCTCCTCCTCGCGAAAGCTTGAGTAGGTATCGTCTGCGTAGTTATAGATGCAAACCACTGAAATAGATAGCGCGGTTGGATCACTACTTCCCACCTCTTCAAAGGTATTTTTTGTTTCAATATCAAATACAATTTCTCCCATAGTTGTTACTCGTTAATGTTTTGATTATAACATGGTTTTGTCAGCTGAGGAGTGTATAAACAGGCAACAAAAAAGCCCCACTTTTGCAGGGCTTTTCTTAACACTATTTAACAAATTTTTCGCCTTTTTTCCAATCAAGTCCACAGAGACCTCCACTTTGTAATGCCTCCAAGACGCGTACCGTCTCACTAACACTTCGGCCCACGTTTAAGTCTGAGATGACCATATACTTCAATATGCCATCTGGAGAAATAATGAAGGTGCCCCGGAGCGCCTCACCATTCTCTTCAATTAGTACCCCGTAGTCACGTGATAATGAGTGAGCGGTGTCTGCAAGAATAGGAAATTTCACTTCTTGCATGTCGCGTTCAAACCATGCTTTGTGTGCCCACGTTGAATCCGTTGATGCCCCCAATACTACAGCATTTGCATCGGTAAATTCCTGTTCATGAGTTGCAAACCCTTTAATTTCAGTTGGACAAATAAATGTAAAATCGCGAGGGTAGAAAAATAACACTACCCATTTTCCTTTGTAATCCTCAAGAGAAACTTTTTTAAACTCACCTGCTACATATGCATCAAGCGTAAATGTTGGAGCTTTTTTTCCTACTTGGAGCATTTCACAATTCCCCATTCCACAGCATGATGAAAATTCTTCGTTTTGCATATTTGTTTGTTATATTTGTAATGATGAAACGTGCACAAATTTTTTCTCAACTTTTTCCCAATTTATTGATTGGAGATAATCCATAATATAGGTTTTTCTGTCTGATCCGTAGTCCATGAAATAAGCATGTTCATACACATCGAGCACGAGTAATGGAATAGTTCCCCACACACCTCCTTGATTATGAGCATCTCCAATAAATAATTTGAGGCGGTGTTCATGAGTATCAAAACCAAATACCACCCAACCACGAGCTGCCATACCACAACCTAGGAGCATTGCAGTAAAGCGCTCAAAGTTTCCAAATTCTTTTTCAATTTCTTGCAGGAGTGTGCCTTGTGGTTTTTCGCCATTTCCATCAATAGTATCAAAATAATACTCATGAAGATACACGCCATTTGTTGCAAAGGTTTCTGCGTCTTTTAAGCTGCGAATTGCACTATAGGTGATGTTTCCTGATGTTGGGTCTACGGTTTGCAATGCTTCCTCAACCTCATTCTTTTTGTTTACATAGCCCACATACAATTTATCCTCGTGGATACCTAGTGCTTTTTCACTTTGTCCCTTTGGTATTGTTGTACGACTAAATTTTTTTGGTGTATACATAATGTTTTATATTATCTTACTAATCGTTGTGATAACGCTTCCTCATTAAATCCCACTAGAATTTCACCATCAATATCAATTACCGGAACCCCCATCTGACCACTTTTTTCAATCATTTCTTCTCGTTTTTTTTCATCGTGGGCAACATCATTATCAGTAAAGGCGATGTTGTGTTTCGTGAAATACTCACGCGCTAAATGGCAGTACGGGCACGTTGGTGTTGAATAGAGTGTTATCATAACAAGCGTCAATAAGACTGTATCTACTATAGCATGGGAAGTCATATCGTCAACCTGTTCTGTGAGTAAAAAAACACCCCGATGTCTCGAGGTGTTTTTTAAGGCTGGCTCGTTATCCAACAGACTTTGTGTCCAAAGTGTTTTGATTGCGGTGCCACTTAAAGCAATACTTATTATATACCATTTTTTTGCAGATTTGTCAACCTGATTTTGCTGTGTACATCTTATGATTTTCTCAGTGAAAGTATAATAGGTGGTAAAAGTAGCGCAAACACCGTCAATGACATGACGGGAATAGTAATATAGCCGAATGCATATACGTGCCGAATACTGCATGATACGGTGCCAAAGCTATTGCAGAAGGAATTTGCTCCTGCTAAGGGAAACCACTGTAACCATGAATTATACAACGCAACAACGAAGCCAACTACCGTTGTAGCGAGTGCTGCAACTGTCCAAATTCGTTTATTTGTTTTATATGCCACTATGAGCAACACAAGACACGCTGCTAGTACATATCGTTGAATGTAGCACAATATACACGCTTCAAATTGCACGACGTAGGAATACAGGAAACTGCCCACGAGTCCTCCAATCGCAATAACTATAGCGCTCAAAATTCCCTTTTCTTGTCCCTTAGTAATTAACTTTTGCGCGTGGTCTTTATGTAATACCAGATACAATAAACCTAAAAGGATAGCTATGTGTGTTGCAAAAATACTAACTTGAAACAACTGTGAAAGCCACATAAAGAATTATGGTAAGGTGCAACCTGTTTTCTTAGCTAAATCACTTAAACTTATTTCCCCACTTTCTCTTGATTTATCAGCAAATTCCCAAGTTGGATATCCTTCGATCTTGGCTTGTTTGCAGACGTCTAATACTCCATTACCACTTGGCGTTGAGCATTCAATATAGGGTAATTTTTTTTGGCTTCTTCCAAAGAGTGCTTTTTGATTTTGGCAATGTGGGCACCAGAATGCGCCGTAAAATTTTGCCCCTTTGTCAGTTATACATTGAGCAAAATTGTCCAGCGGTGCGCTTCTTGTGTAATAGTAAACACTTCCCACAATCAACAGCACTAATGCTGACAAAAAAATCCAGGTATTTTTTTCAAGTTTCATACATTTATATTAGCTATATCTCCAGTATAACACAGCAGCCAATCTTGTCACCCACTTCTTTCCCCAATATAAAACACTCCCCTTTTGGGGGAGCGTTTTACTGGTTGATATTGTATCAAACAATTGACTAGAAGCGTACTGAACGACCTTCAAGAGGTAATCCGTTTACTTCAGTGAATGTTGTTACACCATCAGTCCAAGTTGCGTAATTTTGACCACCGTTAGCACCAGTTGATAAACCAACAGTTACACTGTCGTTTACACCAATTGATGAGTCAGATGTGTTCAAGGTTACGTAGAGGTACCATGTACCACCAGCTGAGATTTCCAAATCAGTGAAGCTAGCTGCAGGGATCTGAGTAGCTACGAAGTTTTGGTTACCGTGGTAGGTAGTTGTTGCTAACAAGTTGGTTGAATCAGTCTTATTTGATGATGCACTTTCAACTTTATAGACATTCAATGCAGCTGTTGAAGTCAATGAAACACCTGATGATGAAACATTGAAGTTCAAACCTGTCAAAGTTGCCTTGTAGTTTCCTACGTTAGCAGTGTTGCTTACTTTGAAGATAGCAACGTTGGTTGCAGTACCACCAGCTGATGCTGATGAAGGAGCCACAAGACCTGCGTCATCGCTGATAGCGAAGCTGATCTTGGTGCGAACTGCATCCATAACGTTACCCATTAATGGAGATGAAGAAGCACCAGATGATGCACCAATCACCAAACCTGACGTTGTTGAGGCGTTAGTTGTTGAGATTGAGAAACCTGAGCCCAAACCAATAGCTTCCACAGCATTTTGCACGCCGTTAGTTACCATGTCTGAATCTCCATTGAAGATACCGAATTTGTGAGTTGAAGATGAAATACCACCTTCTGACCAAGGAGTTAAGTCAGCTTTTGCTGTCAAAACTACACTTTGTCCTTTTGGAATTACGATACCACCCGTTGAAAGACCGGTTAAGTCAAACACTGCAACTGGAGTTGTTGTGTTCACTGAGACACCGGCACCAAATGAAGGAACAGTTCCCAATAACGCAGAACCATTGTAAAGTTTTACGTTCTTAAGAGTACCTGTTGAAGCAAAAGGATTTGTGGTGTTGGTTGTAATGCTGTTAAGCACGTACAATTTCTTCACCAAAATATCTTCTGCATTTGATTCTTCAGCCATCAAGACTTTCAAGAAGGTTTGGTCGGTTGAACCGAGAACCATTTGAACGTCTGAAGGGGTGTTTGCATCTGCAGTTACACGCAACATACCACTGGTTGCTACGTAACCTGCTTGTCCAAGAGTTGTTGGAGAAACAGTTGTGGTAGCACCGGTGTTTTTACCGGTAGCAACTACTGAGTCTACACTAACAAGTGCAGTACCGTTGATTGCTGATAATGCTGAGCTGGTGCTGCTCAAAAGGTCTGCGTAAACATCAACAACGATTGATTCACCGACGCCAACTACGAGAGCTGGAGAAACGTTGAATGTCATTGTAGCTGATGGATTTGCCACAGTTGTACCTAATTGAGATGTACCGCGCATTACACGGAAGTTGTTGAAGTATGATGACAATACATCACTTGTAGTGTTATCACCAACAACGATTGATGAAATTTCTGAAGGTTCAGCACCACCTAAGATGGTGAATGAAGCGACGCGAACGCCGGTTGCACCCAACACACCCATTGGACGAGCTGATGAATATTCACCAAGAGCTGAGTTCTTAGCAACTGACAAAGTACCTGACGCTACTGTTACGGTACGGCCGCTTGTTGCAGCTGTTGAAATAGCAGTAAGTGAAACGATACCTTGAGCATTTGATGAACCTGCGCTCAATGAAATTGCTACGGTGTCACCAGTTGTTACTGTTGAATCGTTCAAATCAGCGTTCACAGTGAATGGAACAGTTTTACCTGCTTCCACGGTGAATGAGTTGCCGAATGTGAAGGTTTCAGTGTCAGTACCACCATTACATGTCAAGTTTGTAGCTGTTGAACCAACTTGTGATCCGTCAACTGACAATTTGATGTTTTTGATGACTGTTGAACCGTCGCCACTAGCACAAGTAACTACTAAGGTTTTGACCTTAACTGCTTCACCTGCAGCCTTCATGTTCCATTTAGCGAGCAACACGTTGGTTGAACTTGCTGGAACATTTCCAACTGGAGAATCTGAAGCAATAGTGTTTGTCAAAGTACCGGTGTTAATTGTTGTGTTTGCTGCTGCTTCGGTAACCGCAAATGCTGCGTTATCGTCAGCTGCAGGAACTGTCCACACGTTGTAGTTCAAATCCTTTACCATGACATCGTTAGATTCTTGGATTCCGAATTTGAATGTACGATTGGTACCACCCTTAATATCAGCACGAAGTGCTAATTGGCGTTGGTTACCAGCAATGATCTTGAATCCGCCATCTGTCAAAGTTGAAAGATCAAAATTGAGCTTCTTGTTTGTCAAAGTTGCGGTTCCAAGGTTTTGGCTACCATACCAGAGTGAGAAGTTTTGGAGGTCACTGTCATTTGTTGAACCAACGTTTGTGATGGTCAATTTGGTGACAAGCATGTCTTGGCTGTTTGCATCCAAGCGGAACTTCCAAACATCGTAACCATCTTGTGGGTCAACCGTTGTTGTTGCCAAAGGAGCTACGTTCTTCAAATCAAGGTAAGCAAGATCTGAAACGCCAACTACTGACCAGTTGCTACCAGTTGCCATTCCTGACACTGAAGCAGCGGTTGAAGTTACGTCTGCAGAATCAAGTTTCCAACCAACAGTTGTACCTGTTGAAGTTGACTTGTTTACGTCTACAAAGAGTGATACATCAACGTATCCATTAGCTGGAACGGTGACTAAACCACCTGTCTTTGTGAATGTAGCAAGACCCTTTGAAACTGAAGTTGATTGACCGATCAATGTCATACCATTGAAAAGGTACATAGCATCGAGGTCTGAATCAGTTTGGATACCAGTTCGGCGAAGTTTCAAACTGTCAACGCGAATTTCTGATGAACCTGCAGACAAACGGATTGTCAAAACGTTTGCACGTTGACCACCCGCATTGTTGCCTGAGTCAGTAAGAACGGTTGGGTTTGTTTTACCTACACCTAAGTCAGCTGGTGACAAAGATACGGTAAGTGAACCTACACCTGATGGAGTTGTTGGAGGAACAGTGGTTGATGAACCAAGGTTCTTATCAGCTGCAATTGAGGTAGCTGCTGCTTTTTCTGCTTCAGCATTGAAGTCTGAAGTTGAAGCAACGTCTGCACCCAATGTGTAGTTGGTGAAGAAGCCGTCTGGAATATCATCAATCATTTTGTTCCAGTTAGCACCAAACAAACCTGAAGCTGCTGCTTCAGTTTTTACCCAGCGAAGTGTACCGTTTTTTGCAACTGCGTATACTTTTGGATCTGAATCAACTTTCACCATGCGTACGCCTGGTTTGTATGTGACGTTGCCGCCCATAGAAATTTGACCCATGTCTGCTGCTGGAATAATTTTAACTAAACCACCTTCTGATGTTTTCTTCAATTGAGCTGAAGTGTACCATGACAAGAAAGTTTTTTGTGTTGGGAACACGTAGCGTTTACCATTGAAATAGTAATACACTGCAAATGCTCCTTTTGCATCACTGCGGATCAAGTCTCCGTCTGCCAATGAAGCTGCTTGCGCAGTTAAAGGTGCGACGAATGCTGCGACTCCCATTGACCATGCAACGGTTGCAACGACTGTAGCTGCTGTGAATGCTTTTTTTGCTAAACGCAAAGATTCATTCATAAATTTTATTAACGCTTTGAAATTAGTAATGTACCTAACTTCAGCAGCGCTTCTCCTAAGGTTTATAGGATCGACCTTTCTGAAGGCTAACTTGACTTCCATTACTTCTCCTCTGATTATGAGGAGATGATTATGTAGAAATGTTCTACACACTCACCTCCTCGTACTTGAGGTGGTACTTACTGAATTGCTTCAGTAGTTACATTTGCTTTTTCTTGTAACAAAACTTCTTTTGTTCTGTCCTCTTGTTCTATAAGACGTTCGATCGACTCATTTGTTACAGTATCGATATCAGACTGCACTTTTACTTTTGGTGTAACATCTAATTCTGGGATTTTTTCAATAGTAGTAGTTCCTACTTTAATTACCGGAATTGTTGTTGTGCTTACTTTTGGAGTTTCCGTGGTCTGTTGTACGGTGGTTGCGATTTTCTCTGTTTGATTTACCAATACCTGTACTTCTTTAATTTTATTGAGTGCTTCAGTAAACTTTTCAACTTTCACTTCTTCATTTGCTTGAACTACTGCATCTTTTGCACTTTTTACTTGTTCGGTTATTTTTTTAATTTCTTCTTTATGTTCAGGTGCACCAACTTCTTTAGTTGAGTTGATCACACTTGAAACAGCTGCATCCAATTGCACTTCAGCGGTTTTTAATTTTTCTTCGATAGTCTGTTTAATTTCTTTTTGTGACACAATATCTTCAGTAGTTCCTTTTTGTGTTTTAACCATTGTTTCAACGGCCTGCACACTCACTGAATCTACTAAGGCGCGAACTTCGTGAATTTGTGGCACATCGATAGCGATGTCCGTTGCCTTATTGAGAACCTTCGCAATTTCTTCAGTCTTTGTGTCGATATTACGAGCGACATTGACCACGTCGGTTGCTACGGTTTCATGAGGAAGTGATTCGAGACCTGATTTTACACTTTTAATTTCATCAGAAAGTCGTTGCACTGTTTTTTCAATGTGTGACTTTGCGATGTCTGTTTTTGTATTTGCAAGTCTTACAATTTCATCAGCACGACGTGCTGCAAATTCTGTTCGTAATTTTATTTCTGTTTGTTTATCTCCTGCCAAGGTTAATTGAACTCTTTCAGAAGCAACTTTTAAATTGTAGAGAGGCTCTCCTGGAATACTGAGTAGCGCTGCGTTTACTGAGGTTACCCATGTTGTAAATGGTACCAACAATAGTGCAAGTGCTGCTGCAGTTACCCGCATAGTGATCGCATAAGGTCTTCCCCCGAATACATACCATGATAAAAATCCGCGTACTCGGTTTTTAATTACTTCATCCTTACGTACCGATGAGGCTAACGTATTAGTAATTTGCATTGATAATACTTTCTTACTTTCATTGAGCCACGCCTTATCAACCGCCCCTGCAAAAGGGTGGTTTTTTAAGTTCTTTAGTTGTGCGTGTAATTCTTTGCTCACAATCTTGGAATTATTTTTTTGAGTGCACTGACGGCTCTATGCAATGTTACTCGTGTATTGAGTAATGATTTTCCAGTTACTGTTGATATTTCTTGAAATGAGAGTTCGTTTAAATATCGAAGGACGATAATGTCGCGATATTCTTCTTTCAAGTTTTTCATTGCTTTTAAAAGAGTGTAGAGATCGGTAGCTGCTGACAATGTCTCGAGAGGTGTCTCTGAAACGAATGTCTGCTCATCAACAAATTCAAGGGGAACTGTTGATTTTCTTGCGCGATAGAAATCGATGACACTGTTACGAGCAATTTTGAAAATAAGGGCAGTGAAGCTTCTTATTTCTGTTTTGCGTTCTCGCAAGTAACTCCATGCCCGTAAAAAGACATCTGATGTTAAATCTTGCGCGTCTGTAACTGAGCCAACTTTGAAGTATATGAAACGATATACGCGGGGCGCATGAATTTCATATAACTTAGCAAAGCTCTCGGGATCGAGTTCTTCTTGTGCCTTCCGTTCTAATTTTTCTTTATTGACCGTTTCCACATGTTGAGACGTATGAGGTGTTACTTTTGTTACACTCTATACTAAATAAATGTAAAATTAGCACTTTTTTATTGACTAAAGTATATCGTTTTTAGGCTTTCCCGTCAATTCTCCCTTGTATAAATGTCCATGATAACCTATACTTTTATTGCAGCTATAACGTCAAATAACCCTATGAATTCGCTCAATGAACAGCAATTTCAGGATATTCCCCTTTCTATCTCAGAATGTGCCAAAATCTTTGGACTTTCCGAGAAAACCGTCCGAAGGGCCGTAAAAGATAGCGAAATACCGTATATGGTAGTAAAAGGCCGTTATCGTATTCTTTTTGCTGATATGCTTGGTTGGTCACAATTGAGACCCCGCTTACAGCATAGCCGTGATGAACGAGGTGTTGGACAGTATGTTGTTAAATGGCAAATACCTTCTAAACACTTACCCGTCAAGAAACAAACAACTAAAGAGAGCAGTCAACTTACATTTTTTGATAACACTAACCAGCAACTTGGTTTCTTCTAAGCAAAAGACGGGGCTTACTACCCCGTCTTTTTTTATACTACTTAATTATTTCCTGGCAATGATTTATCTACTGAGACATTCGTTGCTGTGTTTTTTGCGTTATAGGGATTAAAGGCACTCGATGAAGTGATATCTGATCCGGTCTTATAATTTACAAAGAATGAATCTGAAATATCTTCAACTTGCGCAGCCCATGCATAACCATACAAATCTCTTGCCACACTTTCACTTGCAATCCAACGGAGTAATCCATTACTGTCCACTGCGTATACTTTTGGATTATCAATGAATTTTACCATCTTACTTCCAGGACGATAGGTGACGTTTCCACCCAGTGGGATGCTTGCTAATGTTGTATCAGCAACGGTAACTACCAACCCCCCTTTGTTTGTTGCCTTAAGATCAAGTGCTGTATACCAACTTAGAAACACTTTTTGATTTGGGAATGCATAGCGATACCCATTTCTGCCAATGTAGTAAACTGCTGAATTACCAGCACGCTTAATCAGCATGTGTGGATATACCCCACTTGGAAGTGAGCGAATATCGTTTGGACCCTGAGGATTTGTTGTTTCACTACCCATGGTGTCTTGTAACGTAATGGTCATGGTTGATACGTCAGTTACTGAACCATTGTCTGACGCAAACATATAGTAGACCGTTTTCAAACCATTACCTGGACTTAGTTGCCAGTACTTGATGTTTTCAAACCAATCCCATGTTGCATTTGCAAAATCACTGGTATTTGAAACCGCTACTCTGTTTGCCCCAGTTGTACCAAAATATAATTGCACATTGCGGTAAATTGCTTTTGATTGTCCATCATTAATGCGCGCATAAGATACCAATGGTTTGTTGACTCCATTACTTACCAATTCAATAGAGTCACACATGATACTTGATGTAGCGCCATTATTTGAGTTTCGGTAACGAACACACACATTCTGTAAACCTAATTTTGGTCGTAGGGTGTAGGTTCGTGTTGCGTAATATTGTTGATATGCACCAGCATCAGAAAGATCTGTGTTTGAACCAATCTGAAACTGATCAGCATTATTCGCAACCGTATCAAGTGTTACATAAATTGATGATGCTGTTTGAGCGCCGCCATTGATAATAATGTTACCCGTTGGTGTGCCACTCACAATTGATCCATCAAGAGCTATAGTACCACTCACTACTTGTGATAATTTTCCATCATTATTTTTGAATTGCACATACACTCGTTTTGAACCATTTCCGGCAAGCAAATTCCATTGTTTTGAGCTTGCGTATGATTCCCAATACGCATCTTTAAAATCACTATAATTTGAAATTGCCATTTGGGTTGCGTTGATTGCACCCAATTGCAAAGTCACTGATTGATTATTTGTTGTTGCGTTACCACTATTAATATTAATGTAGGGATTATAGGGTGCTCCATTTACCCCTAGTAATACATTGATAGTATCGCAAGCTACTGGTGAAATTTTTCCTGTTTGTGTGTTGCGTACTCGCGCACAAACCGTTGCGTATCCATTATTTGGTAACAATGAAATTGACTTTGTACCCCCGATTGCTTCATAACCACTTGCATTGAGCATCTCGCTATTTTGTGCAAATTGAATTTGATCACCATTGCTGCTATATACTGAAACCGAAACATCAGCTGAATATGTTTCAATAGCGCCACCAGCAATTAAGAGAGTAACCTGTGGGTCATTTGAACTTGGTGTTCCTTGGGTATAGTAACCAAAAGTGTAATGTGTTCCACTATTTCCTGATAAATACTCGCCAGTTACTGCACGCGCCGTTACATCGACATTATAGTATTGGCCGTATGTTTGATTGCTTGGATTTATTGTTACAACAGTGTTTCCTTGTGACCAAGAAGTGCTGTATGACACGTTTGGTGAAATAGAAAATGCGAATGAAGCAACATCAATTGGTTGTGTAAATGTCAAAACAATCGGTGCATTTAAACTGACTGTTGCATTACCCGCAATTGAACTACTCACGGTGGGGACGCCACCCACGTCAGTGAAGGTTGCATTATATTGTGCGTCCACTGAATTACCAACACTATCCTTGATAGCTGCTCCAGAACGAGCAAGTACTTGCCACTGTGCGCCACCTAATCCTGATACATTTGATTGATCAATATTGAATAGCAACTCAGAAGATAAAAATCCTGAGCCCACTTGGCTTGCTACTGATGACAAAGTAATAGTACGTACTACACCACTTGTTGTTGTTGCATACACCAATAAATCTTGATTTGCGGTGCTTGCGCTCGCATACACCGGCTCATTAAATGTCACCCCCAATTGTGTTGGTACATTACCAGACTTAATAAGACGTGCGCTATTTATACGTGGCGCTGTGGTATCAATTTTAAAATAATCACCATACTGACTTTGTCCGTCATTAATATTACTGTACACGCGTGCTGTACCTTCTGAAGTCTTGTTGTTTACGAGGGCACTTATATTAGTGATGGTAATGTTTTGACCCAAAACACAGCTTTTCTTTACTGTGAAGCGTAATTCTTTTTGCCCGTAAATTTCAACTCGAGGAGGATATAGTAGTGTGGTGTCTGAAATAACCGTATTTGCCGTTGTTCTATCATCAAAAATCAAACCATTTCCTGCCTGGTTAATACCAACTACTAACGAATCCCCTTCTTTTATTTCACCCGCTGTATTGCAGCGGAAATTTATCTGAGGAATATCAATTCTACTAGTATTTCCTTTTACATCTCCCACCGCTCCAACTGAAAAGCTGAAAGCAGATGCACTAGAAACTCCGCTTAACAATGTTACTAACACGAGAGAAACTGTCCCTAATAGATGTTTCGTATTCATATGATACAAGCCTACCACACTATACTAATTAATAAAATTATTTTTTTGTTTCTTTATCCACCAATTCACTCTCCCATGCCATCTCAAATACTGCGCGCATGGTTTGTGCTAATTCCTCACTTTCAATAAGCACACCAATCACTTTTCCTCGAAATGTCATCAGGGCAACTCTATTTTCATAAATAAGCACGTCGCCTGAAAATTGGATTTCTTTACTTTTAATAATTTTTAACTGTGCACTTTTACGAGGTTGAATTTTGGGATCTTGTGAAGAGTAAATTGCTTTTCCTTGAATCCCTCGCGAACTGAGCTCGGCTTTAAACGATGCCAACTCTTGGTCACTAAACATTGTTTTGACTGCATCAACATTTGCAATCTCGTATATTTTCTTAGATTTTGAATTGATTAAATCTTGTAAAATAGTTTGAAAACCTTCTTTACCTTCAAACATTTTTACAACGGGTCTATCCCCTTTTTGTAGTAAATGGAGTTCAGCAATCGTATCTTCCATTTCTTTCACGCTTTGCTGCATTGATTTCATGCGACGTTGCATGAAGAGACGCAGCTGTTCAGGAGATTCCGCACTATACAATGTTTTCTTTCCTTTTTCTACCGTGCTCATCAACCCTTCTTTAGTAAGGTTTTCGATAATAGTGTACGCTGTCATGCGCGAAACATTTATTTTCTTTGCTAAATCGATTACCGATGATGGACCAATTTCCAAAGAAGCTGCATATAATTTTGATGTTGAGTCTGTAAACCCAAACATCTTAAATAGTTGTTCCCAAGATTTCATATGTCATCAGTATATCACAGCCTACAGGCTCTTCAAATGGATTGTTTGCTCATAGAGCTTAATAATACGCGGAATTATTTTGTCCGTATGATATTTTACTTCCGCCGCTAAGCGTGCGTTATTGCCCATCATTCTATTGGCGTCATTTTGTGCTTTTTGTATTGCAGAAACGTACTCATGAGTTTCAAAATTTTTACAGATGAACCCGGTGTGCCCCTCTTCAATCATTTCTGGAATTCCTCCATTGTTACTTCCTACAACAGGTAACGAACGCATATAACTTTCAAGAACAACATTAGGGAAATTGTCGAGCAATCGTGAAGGAACGAGAGTCACACAACATGTTTTTGCAATCTCATCAATTTCATCTTGTGATTTGATGCCATGCACTATAACATTTTTTGTGCGAGTCATTGCAATTTCTTGAGCTATTTTTTCTTTTTCAGTTCCTCCACCCACCAGGTGAAATATGGTATGCGGCATCGCGCGCGCACACGACAACACCACATCTACCCCTTTTTGATATGAAATACCGCCTACAAATAGGACATCGTTTCCTTTACTAGTTATTTTTTTTCTATGCAATACCCAATTTGGAATTACCGTGATATTATTCTCATCTTTTCCCCAATCAACCATTTCTTTTTTCATGAAATTGCTTGGTGCTATATACGCATCAAAACTATCATACCAACCAAATAATTTTTGAAGATACATTTCAGCAGTTACCACCGATGAAGCGACACGAGAATTAAATATGCATTTGTTTTTAATTGCTTCGCCAAATCCACCCGTCTTACATTTTCTACAAATTGAATTATTCACATACAAGGCGTGATTAGGACAAATGCGTTTGTAATCATGAAGTGTTTGAATAGTTGGTACCCCATGAGCTCGAAGTACCGTTACAATTGATGGTGAAAGGTGATGATAGATATTATGGAGATGCACGATGTCTGGCTTAAAATCCGCCAGGAGTTTCTTTAGATTTTCTGCGGCATCTTTTGCGTAAATAATATTCTTCGCCTCGCACAATTTTTTCCACGTTTTTCCTTTCTCTTTAAAAGATGCTTTGTTATTATGTCTTTGAGACACGAAGTATTGTGTAAACCTTTTATCTATCACCACATTATCTTGGTGATGCATACCAAAGTACCCCACTTCAATACCCTGTGATTCCAATAATTTCCCTAATTGTATTGCATGAATGTCAGCGCCGCCGTGGGGATACCAAAATTTATTTATGAGTAACACTTTCATATGTCGCTTCCTATTTTGTTAATTATTCTTTTTTTAATTGTCATGTACCCTTTTGCGCGTGGCGCTCGTTCACTTGCTCCATGGGTTCCTACTAAACAATACGACGTAGCTCGTTTGTGTGATCTTCTTCATCTTACCAAATCCGACACCTTTATAGAACTCGGATGTGGGAATGGGCGTGTGTGTAATGCTGTGGCACAAACATTTCCTGAGGCACAAATTATTGGTATTGAAATTGCCTGGCCTTTGGCATATATTGCACGATTTCGTGCACGTTCATTGCAAAATTGTACTATTATGTGTGCTGACGCACTCACCCATTCATTATCTTCAGCAACGGTTATATATATTTTTGGCATGCCTCATGCGTTGGCGCATACCGTAACCCAAAAAATACTGACTGAATGTAAGAAAGGAACACGCATTATTTCCTACTCCTTTCGCTTTCACAAACTTCCTCTTGTTGCAACCCACAAACCAGAGGGAATGTTGGCCCTCTATGAATACGTTATTTCTTAAGACACACCAACATCTCCTGTTCCAATTCAACAACCGCATGCTCCCACGTATATTCACGTTTTACAAAATCGCGTGCACGTCCACCAACACTCGCATCACTTATTTTTTCTTGTAAAAAATTTCGTATACCTTCTTCCATTCCATCAACACTTGCATCTTTAAATAAGAGGCTCTCATCAACTTGTTCTAGTAATTCTACCGTTGCCCCAATAGGTGTCCCCAGTACTGGCAATCCGCAGGACAATGCTTCAAGTGTTGCTATTCCCAAACCCTCGTAAACCTGTGTTGATAGCACAAACACATCCGCAGCTTTATACCACATCGGTAAATCCAGTTCTCGTACTCTTCCAGTTAACAAGATTCTATCTTGCATCTCCTCTTCTTTTATTTTTCTTTGTAATTCACCGTACAGTGGACCTTCACCAACTAGATACAATCGTGCATCAGGAAAATCAGGTGCCACTCGCGCAAAACTTTCGACCAGCGGCAACAATCCCATACGAGGAACCAAACGACGAACCGTCAATAACATGGTGCAATCTTCAGGAACTCCTAAGCGTGACCGCATCAAGGCTTTTGAACGTGAAGGTGCATAGGTTGTTATATCAATCCCCGTGTGAATGCGAGCAACTTTCCCTACAACATTAGGATACAGTGATTCAACTAACCCTTTTGAGTACTCTGATAATACAACGATACGATCAGATTCCTCGAGGACTTCTTTTTCAATTTTTGCCATGCGACGCAAAAAAATTCCTTTCGCAAAATTCTTTATGAAACGATATTTCCCCGTCAATCCTTGAAATGAAACTTCTTTAGGAACTGAAGCATGAAATAAATATAGCAGTGGTATCTTGTGAATTAAGGGTAATGCGGCGAATGCAACTGTTGGCTGATGAGCGACGACGATATCAAACTTTTGGTTATGTAATATTTGCTCTAACACTTTCGGCAACAACCATAAGTCGGTCACACTTTGTCCTAAAAAAAATGGCCTGCCATTGCCGTAGCGTACCACCACAACTCCTTCAATAGTTTCTTGTTGTGGTAATTCTTTTTTTAACCGTGGGGCAATTACTGTTACCTGGTGACCTCGTTGCACCAAGTGTTTTGCTTGATCAAACGCAACGCGCGCACTACCACCAACTGAATCAGGAAAAAATTGTTGAGCTAATACAAGAATGTTCATATACGATTAAATTTCCAATTTCCATACCACACCACACACGCAAACCCCACCAAAAACCAGAGCTTTGGACTAAAATACGACGTGTTGAACATTTGATACACAAAGGTTCCTGTCAACGCCAATACCGCAGTAGCCACCACATCTTTGTAAAAGCCCTCCATTTGTTTGCGATGGGTGAGCACTAAATTACTCATGAGGTATCCAAAAAATAATACAAACAAGGCGAGCCCTACGATGCCAGTTTCAAAGAGGAGCTTTTGTATAAAACCATGAGCCTCCACCCCACCACCGTACTCAATTTGAAAAACATAACTATTTGAAATGCTTGGTAAAAATGTACCAACACCATTGCCCAAAAATGGTGTTTTGGTGAATTGAAGTAATGAAATTTTTGTCAGATCAAGCCGTGTTGCTGTTGAGCTCGCCACCAAATCACTGGCCGAAAACACTCCCATATACACACTCATCCCTATGATCCCCACAAGAAGCGGCCACCACTCAATAATGCGTTCACGAATATTGCGAGGTTGTAATAATCGATACATGAGAAAACCTTGTACTACTATGGCAATCCACGCCGTACGTGCAAACGTCAGCAGCGCCGTTGCCAGTATTGCAAATGTAGCAATCACCCACCATTTATGCGTTTGTCCTTGTGTCTGACGGGACATCAACCACGTAAACGGTGCACTGTATATTAAAATTTCAGCGAGCTGGTTATGATTTGGTCCAATAGGATAAAATTCGCCGAATGGAAACGGTGAAACGCGTCGCCACACTCCCCAAAAGGGTTCATTAATAAGCAACGATATCGCACCATACACCATAACCATAACACCCACACAACTTATTATTTTTACTATGGTTTCTATATCTTCTTTTGTCTTTGTCATCCAAAATGGCAATGCAACATATGCCAAATAGGAGAACAATACAAAGCGCACAAAATAATTCAATGATTGTCCAAACCACACGTCAGGTGCACGAAATACCGTTAAAAAAGCCAATAACAAAAATCCCCCATAAACAGTAATTCCCGGTAGATGCTCTTGAAGGTGATGTTGTAGTGTCTGCGCTTTTTCTTTTGCAAACATGCTGTAGCCATAGATGAGCAACAATGGTAATGCAATAAAATCAGAGAGTGGTGCATCCCAATTTCCTAAAATCGGAATACTTGCAAGGAGTGGAATTTCAGAAATAGTCACCGTAATACCAATAAACGGTATCAACGCGACTAGCATAAAAAAAACCGCTTTTGAAAAGCGAGTCATGGTTATTAAAACAAACAAAAGAAATAAAATGGGGATTGCAATATTTGCATGCAACAGTGAAACAGCCCCCGCTGTTATCGTTAAAATTATTGCAATAATTACCTGTGCACCAGATTTCTGTTCTATACGTTCCATACAAGCTTAGTATACCAAATGACAATTAAAAAACCGAGGTGTGCATGTGTACAAGCCGTAGCTTAGTTACACACACCCACTCTCGGATGTATTCTTATACTTCTTTTAATTTTTAGTTCAGCATTGTTCTACGTTCCGCAGCCACCACCGAGGCAGCAATGCAAGTTCGCCTTGGGGAAGGGTGCCGTCGGCACTCCCACTCCCTCGCGCACCATCGTGCAGAAGATCTGATTCCCGCCGTAGTAGAGCGAATACGAGAGACACTGCGTCTCATCGATACTCATACCGTCGGGGTTGGGCGCGATCCAGGTGGTATCGTTTCCTTGCTTTTCGTCGGTGTCAAACTCGACGTTCAGCCAGTAGTTTCCATCGGAAACTCCACTGACTTCGTAGCTCCACGACCAACCGGTCGCGTCACCCTGCACAGAATTGACTGGCTTGACTGCCGGCCAACCCTTCAAGTTTTCCATGATGAAGAGATCGGAGGACGGACACAGGCCATTCTCCTCGATCAACAACACAACTTCTCCGGCCGCTGGACTGAAGCTACCTGCTTCATCAGTCAAACCGTCGCAGTCGTTGTCGACAAGATCTCCCGACCATTCCGGCTGATCCGGGTTGGCCTTGGGGTTCGTGTCGTCGCAGTCGTCGCCCTTGCTACAGAGCTTCCCGAAGCCGTCCATGTCAGCGTCCTCACAGAGGCCACTGTAGTCACAGTCGGTGTCGACGACGTTGTTGCAATCGTTGTCGACGTTGTCGCCACAGACCTCAGTCATCGGCAACTCATCCTCGTAACACGGCCCTTGGTAGGTGCCATCCCAGCAGAACTGGAGTCCTGCGGTACAAGCTCCCACACCAAGCGTCATTGGATCCCCGCCGTAACACGAAGTGGCGAGCAAGAACTCGTCATTGAGATCTTCGTCCACCAGTGCATCGCAGTCATTGTTGAGACCGTCGCACAGTTCAGGCACTGGAAGCACCTGACCAACGCATACGTCCCAAATTCCACCAGTGCAGGTCTCGAGACCTGCGTGGCAAGTGCCGACACCTTCAGTGCCGGGAGTACCACTGTAGCATGACTGGGTCAGCGGATTGCCGTCGAGGCCTTCATCCGTCGTTCCATCACAGTCGTTGTCCTTGGTGTCGCACGTCTCAGGAACCGGAGTTCCCTCCGTTGCGCCACACTCAGTCGCCGTCGTATCGGCCGTACAGACCATGACACCCGACGACATACACTCGCCAACACCAACTGAGCAGGAGGTTCCCAAGTCGGGGTATCCCTCGTCGGTCGTTCCATCACAGTCGTTGTCCTTGGTATCGCAGACATCGGTTGATGGCATCACGCTACCCGTGCAGGTCCCGAAGGTTCCTTCGAAACACGCTTGAGAACCGAGGTGACACTCGCCAACCCCCGCGTTACCAGGCAAACCGCTGTAGCATGACTGGGTCAATGCTCCATTGTTTGTCTGGTTTTCGTCGGTCGAGCCGTCGCAATCGTTGTCTTTCAAGTCGCAAGACTCGGGAGCAGGAAGGACAGAGCCATTACAGCTCCCCCACACGCCCGCACCACAAACCGAAGTACCCACAACACAAGCACCAACACCCTTGGTGACAGCCGGGCCGTCGTAGCACTCTTTCATGAGGCTTTCGTCGGTCGTTCCGTCACAGTTGTTGTCTTTGTTGTCACAAGACTCGGGTGCTGGGATCACTTCATTGTCGCACCCAGTGTACAAACCACCGATGCAATACTGCTTGCCCTGCACACACATACCAACGCCCGATGTTCCCACCGGACCGTTATAACAAAGCGTAAACGCTCCGTCTTCTCCACAGGGTGTTCCCGGAGGACCAGACGTGAGAGAAGCAGAGAACGTCGCGTTTTGCTTCGCCTCGTCCATGGAGGCATAACTGTTATTCTTTTTTTCTTCAGGTGTTTCGTTCGCACAAGCAACAAACAAAGAAATGAAAACGCTAAACAAAGCAATATTTTTCATCATCAGCTTGTCGCCGTGCAACGGCGACTTGTTTCCGGGCACCGCCCGGAAACGGGATTGGGTGATCATGGATCACTCCTCCTCTGTCAAAGAACCCATATCCTGCATGCGTAGGACCATCCCACACCGCACAGACACGTGTGCTGAGCCTAGCAGATGACCCCTATTCTGTCAACTTTTTTCATGTTTTTTATAGTTTTTGTTTGATTTTTATAGGTTTTTTTCAAAAAACCCGCTTTTTTACGTTTTATACTACTATAGGAATCTTAATTCTCGCACAGGCTGAAATCCCGTTACTTTACTGAGGAAAATAAGAGATTAGTTGGGCGAATATGCTTTTCATAACTCTCTTGTAACCGTATTTTTTTGTCTTCCTTTGTTTCTTCTTTGCTTGGTTGAGAAAGGGCAGCCAGAGATCTCACCATCCCCCTTCCCCATGTTTTAATGATGGTGTCTACCGCCATAAAGGCATTTTTTCTTTTTTCTACTTGTTTTTGATCAACTGAAAATGAGAGTTGGGTATTTTTTATATTTTGCATTTCAGACAATGTTACCCCTGTTGTGCGGTACTCTCTTCCCTTTTTATACATTTTCGCAAACATTTTTTGTAAGGCAGGAATGAAATCAAGAGGAATATTACTTGCTTGTTCAATATGGATATTTTCAGTGGTGATAATAAAATTTTGTGTTTTAAGAAAAATAGCGATAGCGGTTGCTTTCGTGTTATGTAATCGTAACTTGTAGCAAGCGCGTTCTAAATTTACGATACACTGTCGATACACTTCTTGTTCTTGTGTTGTTTTTTCGAAGGTGTGAGATTTTGTAATAGTAAGATAGGAAGTTTTTTTAGTTGTCATCACTTCAAATACTGCAATCCCTTTTAACTCTTTGTAGGTTGTTAATAGGGGTGCGTCAGCGTGGCGCATAACAAACAACTCTCCACGAGCAATAAAGTCACTCACGGTTTTGATACCAAAACGTTGTAATAATTTTCTTTGCGCAACGCCGATACCCCACACATTTTCAATGGAAGTCTTTTGGGTCACCACTGCAACATCCTCTGATGAAATCATAACCTTTCGATTATGTGGTTTGTTATATGAACTTGCAATTTTTGCAAGAGTCTTACTCTTAGCACAACCAACAGACACCGAAATACCTAATGACAATTCGACATCTTCTTGAATGCACTGTAATAATTTTTCATAACTCATTTCTAGTGTTTGTGGAAGGTCTGTAATATCAGCAAATACTTCATCGATTGAATATTCTTCGACGTCACCACAATAACTTTTAACAATATCAAACATTCTTCGTGAAAAAAGATTGTATACTTCAAAATCTGAATTAGTAATAATCGCGTGTGGGCACAATTGTTTCACTTCTGCCATTCTCATTCCTCTTTTTACCCCGAATTTTTTTGCCTCATAACTAAATGCTGTTGCAATTCCTTTTTCTCCCCCGCATACAACTGGTTTCCCTTTCCATTGTGGATGCATTGCTTGTTCACACGATGCAAAGAATGCATCTGCATCAATATGAAGAATAACCCGTGATGAATTTCGAGTGCTCATATGACAATGGTTAGATATATATCCCTATTCTTTTATACGGGAACTCCTACTGATTCCATTTCTGCACACAATAATTTGCCAATTTCTTCAGATAATCTTTGCAAGGTGGCGTATTCGTGTTGTGGAATTTCTTGTTGGGTAAAGAGGAGATACAATAAATACTTTGCTTCTTTCAGTAACCCAAATGATTTTTCAAGATTTTCTTTTTTAATTGATTCCCTCTGTAATGATACCGCATCGATATACTGTAATATCATGTTGAGTGAACTGGTGCGTAATGTTGATTTTAATTCTGGAATTTCTACATTACTTGGTGTTGTGCTCAAGCGAAATATTTGAGCAACGAACTGATGCATACGCGTGCGTAATACGTCTTGAAATTCTGTCATAAAAAATATTATCGATATTTACGAATAACTGCAGTAACTACACCAGCCACTGATAGCGCATTATTAGGAACTATTGGTCGATATTTTCTATTCGCTGGTCGCAACACGACATCTCTTCCTTTTTTCTCAAAAAACTTCATTGTCCATTCATGATCAACCTCTGCTACGACGATGTCACCATTTCTTGGATTTTTTCCACGTTCGAGAACCACGAAGTCTCCTGGTTGAATTCCGGCATCTATCATAGAGTCGCCTGAAACTTTCAATAAAAAACTTGCTTGGTGATTGGTAATCAAGAAATCATCGAGACTCACAATGTCTGAAATTTCTTCTTCCGCATGTGTTGGGAACCCTGCTTGTACAGTTCCCAAAATTCGCAATCCTTTTTTTAAACCAAGTGGTACTAATTTTCCTTCACTATCTTTTTCAATGAGCCGTGCATCAATCATTTTCTGTACTATTTGGAATACTGCATTTTTAGACTTAACTTCAAACAGTTCTAGCATCTCACGATAACTCGGTAATCGCTTGTTTGCATCAAGAAACTTTCGAATTACGTTGACGCGTGTATCAAATTGATCGACTGACATAATGATTGGCGTTACATGACTCTTACTCTTTTAGTATAGTGAACGAACGTTCATGTGACAAGCGAAGTTGTGTGGATAAGTGAACGAACGTTCATAACATTACCGAATATGTATTTTTATTTTTGTTTTACTGTAACTCGCATACAAAGAGTACTGGGAAAGGCGCCTATGCATAAAAAAATCCCGACTCGAAAGCCGGGATTTTACATGGTTTACTACTACTTCATTTTTTCTTTAAGCAATTCTATTGCCTTTTCCATTTGCACATCTTTCTTTGGATCATCACCACGTTTTATTTCAACGTCAGGCATCACTCCTTGTTTGTCGATTGAACGACCTTTGGGGGTGTACCATTTTGCAATAGTAATCTTGATAGCTGAACCATCTGGAAGTTCTTGCATGGTTTGTACTGAACCTTTGCCAAATGTTTTATTACCAACAATGGTTGCAACTCCGAAATCTTGTAACGCACCCGCTAAAATTTCACTTGCCGAGGCAGAATACTCATTAACCAATACTACCGTTGGGACTCCTACCAATCGGGTATCTCCTACTCGATTGTAACTTTCTTCTGTTCCATCACTAAATTTCTCTCGTACAATCACTCCTTCTTTTACCCATTGTGAGGCTAAGGTGACTGCAGTATCTAAAAATCCACCAGGATTTGAACGTAAATCAATAATATATCCTTTTACTCCTGCTTTTTTTCCTTCATCAAGACTTTCAAAGAAAAGACGCGCCGTATCACCGCCAAATTGCGCAACCGATAGGGTTTGAATGTTGTTCTCAATTTTTGAGGTTACACTCTTGATATTAATCTCATCTCGCGTAATTTTATATTCCTTTGGTTCACGTTCTCCTTCTCGAAAAATCGTTAATGAGACTTTGGTTCCTTTTTGACCACGAATTTTATCAACCGCTTCATCAACTTTCATTCCTGAGGTATCTACTCCATCAATTTTAATAATATAATCACCAGATTTTAAACCCGCTCGTGCGGCTGGTGTTTCAGGAAGGGTTGCTAAAATCATGAGCGCGTCATCCTTCATTTCCAGTTGCGCACCGATACCATAAAATTTTCCCTCCAAACTTGACGCAAACTTTTCTGCTTCTTTTGGTTTAAAAAATACTGTGTAGGGATCTCCAATACCTGATACCAATCCTTCTAATGATCCATAAAATAAATCTTTATCAGACAATGGTTTGTCGACGTGGGTATTTTTTAAAATGTTCCACACGCGACCATACAAGGTAGTATCAATACTGGGATCAATAACACTTTGCGCAAAAATCTTTTGTAAATTTTCCGGCGTGGTTGCAAAGGCAGCGTCTACTTTTGCTCGTTCAACATATGAACCCGCAAAAAAACTTGCACCCAACATCAGCATCATCACGACACTATATATTATTTTTTTCTTCATACCACATCATCGTAGCGTGCATACCATAACTGCAACGCTTTTAACGCTCTATCCAAAATGGTGCGCGTATTTTTATATCCCAAGACTTGACCTGCTTCACTTGCTTTTACCCATCGAATCGCCGTAATGTACTCTTCTTTTTGTGGTGTTCCTACTTCGTGTGGTTCTGTTTCCATGAGAAAGTAGTGCACCGTTTTTCTAATGCGTGTTTTGTTTCGTTGAAACCAAAAGACAATGCTTCCCAGTGGTTGTTTCACTTTGATCGCCTGAATTCCCATTTCTTCCCGTGTTTCCCGAATTGCGGCATCTACAATTGCCTCGCCTTTTTCTACATGTCCTTTTGCAAAAATCCATTTTTTGTAAGGATCTAAAATAAAACCAATCAATAACTCACCATTCACCACTTTATATACTACACCGCCTGCCGAAATTTCTCGGCGCAGTGGCATATTGTGATGTTGTTGATTTTGATTGGGATGATTCCCCCCCTTTACGATGTGTTCAATTTTTGCGCGTCGTTTCCATTCATTATGATACATATTCCATGACAGCGCCGAGTTTCGACAACCGTTCCTTAAGTTTGTAATACCCGCGTTCTAAAATTTGTGCATCAAAAATAGTTGTGGTTCCGTCAGCTAATAAACCCGCAATTACCATTGTTGCACCTGCACGTAAATCAAGAGAACGTACTTCAGTGCCATATAGTGGCGTTGGGCCACTGATGAGCACACGATGTGGATCACAGACAACCGCATTTGCTCCCATTTTTACCAGTTCATTAATGTAGCCCATGCGTCCTTCAAACATCGTATCATGAATAAGTGATGTTCCGGCGCATTGGGTAGCGAGTACCCCAAAAGGAGATTGTAAATCAGTTGGAAATCCTGGGTATGGTTGCGTTTGTAATTTAAATGCTTGCAAGGTTCCTGATGGTACGATGGACAAGACATCGCCGCGATATTTGTATGATAATTTCATATCATCCAATATCATATTCATAGCATCAAAATGTTCTGGCACGACATTATGAATATCAACCGTTCCGCGTGTTGCCGCCACTGCCGCCACAAATGTACCCGTTTCAATTTGATCAGGAATAATAGTGTGTTCAACACCATGTAATTTGCTGGTGCCTTTGACGTGCATGGTTTCTAAACCAAGTCCTCCAATTTCTACTCCCATTTTTTCAAGCATCTGCGCAACATTGACCACATGTGGTTCTCGTGCTGACAAATGAATTGTGCTGACTCCTTGTGCACCACTTGCTGCCATCAATGCATTTTCTGTACCCGTCACTGAGAATCGCGCACTGACTTCATTACCAATTAACTGTTTTGTTTGCACATGAATGCCATCTTGTGTGCGGTTTATTTCACATCCCAATCCTTTAAATACTGCGATGTGCGCATCGAGAGGACGATTACCAATAATACAACCGCCCGGTTCTGGTAATATCATCTCCTTAAAACGCACCAGCATGGGACCCAACAACAATACTGACGAGCGAATAGCTTTAACTAATTTCGCGTCGAGTTTTTGTGGATCAATTTTTTTACACGTAATTGCTAGTGTGTTTTCAGTTTGCCATTCTATATGCGCACCCATGCCTTCCATGATCGATAATAAATTTTTTACATCACCGATTTGTGGCACATTATGGAGTACACAGGTGTCTGTTGTGAGTAACGTTGCTGCAATACAAGGCAATGCTGCATTTTTTGCACCATAGACTTCTATTTCACCTTTTAATTTCACCGAACCATTGATTTGTAACGTAGCCATACAATTGGAAAATACTTATCTAATATGGTATCGTTAATATATATTGCTGTCAAAGTAAAAAATGTTGTAATTATAATCTGATATGCGTCTTCCACGCTTTGTTTTTCCCCTATTTCTTTTAACATTTTTAATCGGCACACCAGCACTTTTGTTATACACAGCAGGTTATTCCTATAATTTTTCAACGCATAAATTAGAACAAGTTGGTTTTTTATTGATTGATGGAACCCCCAAAGATGCTGATGTGTATCTTTCAAATAAATTAATTGCGCAGCAGATGCCCTTATATGTAAAGCGCGCGATTCCTGATTCCTATGCTATTCGTATTGAAAAGGAAGGATACGTTCCCTATGAAACCGATGTACGCATTGCCCCTCGTCAAAGTGTCGTTTACTCACCACTCTATTTAATTCGCAAAGAAGTACCCCAACAATTGAGCGCATCATTGGGCACGTTATTATATTTTGATGAGCAACGGGGTAATGCCTACTTTGTTTCCACAGCAAACCCTCGTGACGTGCTTGTGTACCATGTCACCACTTCCGTTACTCAAAAAATTTCGTTACCATTTTCAGTTTCAAATATCACTCCTTTCATTACAGAGCATTCACTCGCCTTTGTCACGCCAACTCGTTCTTTTATTCTCAACCTTGAGAACTTTGAAGTGCGTACGATTATTGGAAAGTATACATCACTGGTTGTTTCTAGTAACGACACTATTTTTGCTATCACCAATCATTCACTCGTTTCCCTTTCTTCTCGCGATGTTGTTACTGTGGTTGATCCTACCACTTCGTTTACAACACTTATTACCGCTCTTGGTAATACTGTTGTGGGTATTACATCACAGGGAGACACAAAGGCGTATTTTGATGGAGCTTACCAAACTATCTGTAGCGAATCACTCGGTGAATTACAGGCGCAGCACATACAGCGTGGTGTTGGATTTGCTTCTGATGCTGATTCTTCTCTCATGGTTACCGGTGAAGGACGTTCTGTTACGTGTGATAATTTTAATGCTCCCTTTGTTACCTTCCACAACAACAATCTCGTTGTTTCAGATGATGTTAGTGTTTCGTATTTCGACAAGGAACACACGGAACGACCCATCGTGCGTTTGCGTGCACCCATGACCTACTTTACCGTCATTCCTCAAACTCCCTACTTTGTCTTTGTTTCAAACAAACAACTGTATATATATAATTCTGAGGACACACGCATGAAACCATACGTATATCCTTTTGCGATTGCACCGCGCGCATTGTTTCCTTCGCCCGACGGTCGCACCCTATTTATTGACGGCATTGTTGATACTACCGACGGATTCTTCTCTCTCACCCTTACCGACGAATAAAAAACTACCAGCACTCCTGGTAGTTTTTAAAAATCTCCATATTCAACACGCGGAGTTTTTTCTTCTGTTTCAACAAACACCTCGCCCGCTTCCTCAAAAATTGCGAGTGACCCTTGTGATTCCTTTCCAAATCCTTTTCCTGTTTTGTGATCAAATTCCCATTTATGATGGGGGCACACCACTTTACCGTTCTTTATAAACCCCTCACACAACGGCGCATCTGCGTGTACACAATAATTACCAATACAACCCAATTCACCATTCACGCGAAATACGGCATAGGTTCGTTGTTCAATCAGCACCCCTTTTCCTTTTCCTTCCTCGAAATCACTCGACATTCCTATTTTTATTTTCATAATTCAACAACTGAATTATCGCCAATCACTAGTTTATGACCGTGAGGTAATGAATCTTGTACTCGTGAAATAGTTGCACCCGCACCAACGATTGAATCTACGACACGAGCGTATGCATTAATCTGTGCACCATCTAACACGATAGAATGTTCTATTTCACTGTTGCGAATCGTCACATTATTTCCCAGTGAGGTGTAGGGACCAATATATGAATTTTCAATAATACAATTTTCTCCAATTACTACCGGTCCTCGAATTAAGGTCTTCTCACCAATAACGGCGTTTGCACCCACTCGTACTTTTCCTTGTAATTTTGCTGTTGGATGAATTGTTGCATTACGTGCAACTTCCATTTCATGCTCTGCCAATCCATCCAAAATATATTGATTACCAATGAGTAAATCTTCTGGTTTTCCCGTATCTTTCCACCATCCTTTAATTTCTTCAAACCCAACGCGTAATCCTTTGTCGATGTAATATTGGTGGATGTCGGTAATTTCATATTCACCGCGCGCACTTTTTTGCAAACTATCGAGCACTTCGAGTGCGTGATGGTCGTACACATAAATGCCGGTAATAGCAAAATCACTCTTTGGTTCTTTTGGTTTTTCTTCCACGCGAATAATTTTTCCATCTTTAATTTCGGGTACGCCAAATCGTTCAGGGTCAGGAACTCTTGAGAGCGCTAACATGCAATGAAATTCTTCTTGCTTGAATTTATTAATGAGCGCGTTTATGTCAGTACCCAAAATATTATCCCCCAGATACATGATAAATGAATCACCTGCACGTAAAAATCCTTCATCGCGAGCATTCTTCACCACATGCGCCAAGCCCAATGCACCACCTCGTTGTTCGATATAGGTAATCGTACAATTAAATTTTTCACCATTACCAAAAACTTTTTGTAATTCTTGTTCACCCTCGTTGACTGAAATACCAATGTCGGTCACTCCCGCATCGACAATTTTTTCAATGGCGTATTGCAACATTGGCTTGTTTGCAAGCGGGATAGAATGTTTGTTTCGATTCCAGGTGATAGGACGCAACCGTGTTGCACGACCACCCGCAGTAATTAAAGCTTTCATATTAGCGTATGTTTTTTAGTATTGAGAAATAGACGCGCATGATGGGATTGCCTACGTATCGCAACAACGGATTTTGCACTTCTTGAAAGTCGACTGTTGCAACTAATTTCTCGATAAACTGTGCATTCGTTATGGTCCGTTCCGCAAACTGTTCTTTTCGTTTGTGTTGTATTGCCTGCCACGTTTCTTTTTTCAAAAAGTATTGCAATACCGCCAACTTTTGTTTTCCCCATCCATTTTTTATTGCATATACCCACATTGCCAATTCCATCCCGAGCAATAAGGGAGAACTTGCTATCAATAGTGGTAACGGGAAAAAGGTAAATAGTACGAGATATCGATTGCGTTCCATGAAATATATTTGACGTACCGAACGACCAAACTCATATTTATGCGCCACACGTGACGTTGGTACCATGACGATACGTTTTCCTCGCATGATGACTTTTAATGATAGCTCCACATCATCATGATACATAAAGTAGGATTCATCACACATCCCTATTTCTTGTGCGGTTTGCACGGTCATTGCCAGTGCAACACCCGACGCACTCCCAATGTCTACCAATTCTCGTTCTCCTTCTGTATCAAGTTCATTATACCCTACACAAAAACTAAATCCTAAAAATTGCAAAACATTGCCTCGGGAATTTGATCGTGGTGGGTTGGTATTATATAATAAAACTTTTGATTGTGTGATGCCAATCGTTTTGTCTGACAACGGCGCAACCAATTCTTTTGCCCAGGTACGTTCAAACACCGTATCCATGTTTGCTAATATCACCACTTCACAACCGTCAGTGATTGCTTGTCGCATTCCAATATTATTTGCATGTCCCCATCCATTTCCCTCACTTCCCATTATGGTGGCTTCAGGATATATCGTCGCAATAGTTGTGCGCGTTTGTTCACTCGTGACATTATCAACAATATACACGCGGAGCACATCACTGCCTAATGTTTGCAACCGTAAAGAATCTCGACACTGCGCGAGGAATTTTTCTGCGTAATCTTTATAATTAATAAGAATGACTCCTATCATCATATTCCCCATTTCAAAAAATATTTTACCGCACTTTTCACATGCGTCCGTGTCAGTTTATCGAGAAAAAATGCTTTAACACCTTTAATTTTTGCACTGGCGCGCTGCCATCCGTGACGCAACACAATATCATGTACATAATACACTGATTTATGGTGTGACCAAAATGTTTTACACCAATCAATGTCTTCAAAATACATGAAGTACTCATCACTCATATACCCCACACTCGCCAATAACTCACCACGCACCATCATGGCAGATCCCATGAGCGCGTCGACAGGTTGTGTTCGCGTATGATCAAAATCTTTCATTAAAAAACGATCAATTTCTTTTTGACCCCACACGGTTTTTCCTAAAAAGGTACGGCGTACCAACGGTGTATACCATCGAGGGAATCGCCAACAAGAATGTTGTAACGTACCATCGGTATTTAATAATTTTGGTCCCGCAATACCAACTTGGGTATGCGCATCCATAAATGCAACCAACCGCTCACTCGTACGTTGTTCAAAAAATGTTATGTCTGGATTGATGACTAAATAGTATCGCGATTCAACCGCTTGCAATCCTTTATTTACGCCAAATCCATACCCACGATTTTCAGAGAGCATGACAGACGTAATCTTGTGTTGTAAGGGAGAACGCGCGATCACTCCTTCAATGCCATCACGTGAATCATTATCAACGATAACAATACGCACATCCATGGTGGTGCGTTGCAAATCTTGCTCTATCGATGCTAAACATTCGCGCACATATTCGCGCATCTTATAGTTTACAATGACAATTGTCAGATCGATCATAGGGAGTAATGTCTTTTTGCACGATTACGGTACTCCCTCCTTGTACGTACTATTGTAGGCAAAAGTCGCAAAAAGTCAATGAACCCTCGCAAAACCTTTGGTTCTTTGAAAAAGAGATAGAAAAATTTCATTTTTTCACTCATGATAACCTGCACACTCCACAATCTATGCAGTGTTAGTACCGCGAGGTGGTTACGATATGAGTTGGTACGTGACGCGAGACTTCGTGATGATCTGCTCGTATGTGCCGCAATACTACGATCATGAAATGCGCGAGCTTTAGAAACAACGAGTGCCGAAAATCCAGCTTCATACAAACGGAGTGCCAATTCAACATCTTCTTTATAATTTTGAAAGGTGGGATCAAATAAACTTCCACTTGTATGCAGTGCTTTTTGCAAATGTGCAACATTATAAAAGGGACACGTTCCCGAAACACCAAACACTTCTTCATCACATGAAGGTATTGTGGTCTGACCGACTCCTATTTCAAAAAATTTTCCCCATTTGTTTGAGGTAATTCCTAGTGAATCAATAACAACATTTTCTGTATGAGGAATTTCTCCTGGATTGTTCCATTGTAACAACACACCTGATGCAGCCGCACATTCAGTGTGTTCGTTCATTGCACGCATGACTTCTTCTGCATACGTTTTTTCAATATACAAATCTTGATTCACGAGCCACACAAATTGTTCTCCTTTGTGTTCTATTTGTAATTTTCCAAACAATATATTGTGACCTCCGGCAAATCCATGATTTGTTTCTTCAAATATCATGTGCGCGTGAGGAAATAATTGGGGAATATGTTTTTGTAAATACTCACGAGTTCCATCGGTTGAACCATTATCAAGAATACGCACCGTGCTTGGTGCTATTGTTTGTTGGTGTAAGGAGTTGAGTAATGCGTTGAGATACCGCATACCATTCCAGGTGACCAGATGTAGTGCGTACATATTATCCAAAGATCCCGTGTTTCTTAAAATACTTCATCATTGAACTCACAAACATTTTTTGTTTTTTGAGTGTTGCAACTTGTGCAAATGACTGACCTATCAAATCAATCGCTTTTGTTTTTGGGGTATACCACACGGTATATCCTGCTTGTTCCATGCGCTTACACATATCAACTTCTTCAAACCACACAAAAAATTGTTCATCAAAATTTCCCACTTTTTGTAATGCTGATGAACGCATAAAAAAATATGAGCCGCGAATGGATGGTACAGCTTGTTCGCGCGTGTAATCAAAGGTGTGGCATAAATAGGTGTCGAGCAATCGGGGAAATAATTTTCCTATCTTACTCACAATTATTGCTTGATCAAACCATGTTGGAAATTTTCGTACATGAGCAATGATTTCTCCTTTTTCATTTACTAACTGTACACCCAATACTCCAACATGTTCTCGCTGTTCCATTTCGTGCACACTTATGCGCAGCGTATCTTCAAATAATTGCATGTCGGGGTTTAACCACAATACAAACCGTGCGTTAACCTGTTGTAACGCTTGATTGACTGCTTTTGACGTACCGACATTTTCAGTATTTTCAATCACCGTAACATCAGGAAATTCTGCGCGTACCATCGCAACACTGCTATCATGAGAAGCATTATCTACCACGATCACCTTTCGAACAATTTCAGGAGATGACTGTGCCACTGAATGCAAACATGCGCGAAGTTTATCGCGCACGTTCCATGAAACAATAATGATGGCAACATCGACCATATACTTATGAAAGTTGTCGTTCTTTGAGCGATAACTTTTCAGCAGTATCATTAGCAACTTTTTGCATTACGAGTTCAGCAGCTTCACTATGCAAACTCACTTTTAATTGTTGCATAATTTCACGTAATCGATCTTCGATGCGTGGTAACACAATTCCTTCACCTGCTAATTTTTCCAATGACAACACACTGTCGATACGTTGTGCTAAGGTCATGCGATTTAATTCTTCTTTGGTAATCATCGCAATTTGCATGTCAGGTTTGATAATTTCCTTTAGCATGAGTGCAATTTTGTAAGGAGAGGTAATGCCAGGATTTGCAACATTGTAAATACCGGTCGCTTTTTTCTCAATCAATTTTTCTGTCACTGCCAATAAATCTTCTACCACCGTACATGAGTTTGGAGTGTCGATAAATTTGGTATAGGTTAACATTTTACTTAATGCATTACGGGGTGATAATTTTGCTGTTAACAATTGGCGTGGGCGAAGAATTAATACCGATAATCCTTTTCGTTTTGCGCGATCAAGTAACAAGGTGTCAGCAAATACTTTTGTCCATGCATAAAAACACACCGGACTGACTTCATCAGTTTCTTTCCATACCTGACTTTCTGTTTTACTTTCTTGAATACAGCCACTTGAAATGTGCACCAAGTATAATCCAAATTCTTGACATGCTGCACCAATAGTATCAGCGCCAATAGTGTTGACTGCTAACGTTTCTTGTTGATTGCGTTCACACCAATCAATATCAGTTTTTGCAACACAGTTAAGAACGGCACTGAATTTTTTATCTTTCAAACTTTCGCGTACCGCTGCTACATCACGAATATCAACGGTGATAACGGTTACCTCATATCCTTTTTGTTCAAAATATTCTTTGTATAATGTTCCCAACATGCCGGCGCCAAAAATAGCGATATGTGCTTTTGGTTCTTCAGGAATATGTGGATTGAGCGCTCCATATCGTTGTTCAATATCAGCGATATATTGGGGGTTGTTCGCATACCACATCACGGTTTCACGTAACGCATCACTAAAACGCGCTCGTGGATAGAGTGGTGAAAATTCTAATTCTTTGTACAATTTTGTTGCATCAAGTGCGTAACGACGATCATGGCCCAAACGATCCGGAACTGTGCGGATAAAATCTTTTGGTTTTTGTAAGATGGTTAAAATTTCTTCTGCGATTTCACGGTTTGAGCGTTCATTACCAACGCCGACATTATATACTTCTCCTACTTTTCCTTTGTGGAGTACGGTATAAATTGCAGCGACATGATCGGTGACATGAATCCAATCACGGACATAAGCGCCATCCCCATACATGGGAATTTTTTTACCTTTCAATACCATGCTGACCCAGAATGGGATCATTTTTTCAGGAAATTGATGTGATCCAAAATTATTGGTGCATCGCGTAATAACTACCGGCACTTTGTAGGTTTCAAAATATGCCTTCGCTAATAAATCTGATGAAGCCTTTGATGCTGAGTATGGTGAACTTGGTTGTAACGGTGAGTTTTCTGTAAATCGTTCCTTATTTTCCAATGTTAACATTCCATATACTTCATCCGTTGAAACATGGACAAACTTTTTTACATTATATCGTTTTGCAGCTTCCAGCATTACTTGGGTGCCCCGCACATTAGTCATGACAAAATCCGTTGCAAATCCGTGGATTGAACGATCAACATGAGATTCTGCGGCAGTATGAATAATAACATCGATACTATGATCTTCCATGACGCGTGCTACTAATGATTCATCAGTGATTGAACCATGCACAAATACAAAACCTGGTTTACCCATTATCCCATCCAAATTATGCATGTTGCCTGCATACGTTAAGGCATCAAGTACCACAATTGTCGCACTCTCTTCACGCTCGCGAATATATTTTACTAAGTGAGAACCAATAAATCCTGCGCCGCCGGTAATAAGATAATTCATACTTATATCGTTAATGCTCCTATAATATGTTCCGCTACATTTTGCACTTGTTGTTCATTTTCGTAATCTTGTCCATGCCAATGTGTAAATCCATCTCCTTCAAAACGTGGAATCACATGAACATGTAAGTGAAATACCGCTTGTCCAGCGACAGCACCATTATTTTGCACAATATTATATCCTTCAACTCCCAATCCTTTCACAACAGCACGTCCAATTTTCTGAGTCATTTCAAACAATCGATGGATTGTTTCTTTATCCGCTGTTTGTAAATTAGCGATGTGTGTTTTAGGTACAATAAGTGTGTGACCAGGATTTGTTGGATGGATATCAAGAAAGGCAACCACATATTCATCTTCTGCGATGATGGTTGCGGGAATTTCACGTGCAATTATTTTACAGAATAGACAGTCATTCATAGAGGTTTGGTTGTTATGTGCCTAATCAGATGGACACACATTGCAAGAAAGAGCACAAACGTAATCGTGGTAATAGGAATCGTAAAACTAAATACACCGTGCCACGAACGTTCTGCTATCATGATGAGAAGTGTAGCCCCCACCAGTAGAGGTAGTATGTGGTGGATAGGGCGGTCAGTCAAGGGTTTCATAGTGTATAACGTTATGGTTTACAAGCCGTTTTTCCTCTAATTTCAAAAGAATCTACCCACAATTTCCCTCCCTCATTGTGATATGAAACTTGATAGCGCTGGTCCTTTTCATTATACCGAATATTTTCGCCAGATATTTCAATGGTTTTCTTTTGCCAGTTGTCCGCTTTTGGTAATACGACGTAGGTAAAATCGGTCATCTGTTGTCCAAACTGAAAGCCAAATTCAGTATCAGCCGTACTCTTATACGTTATCATCGCCTCGAGACATCCAAATTTTTTCGGTGTACGAATATGGTGAAACACTCTTCCCGTCACCTCCATCACAGCACGTCCTTCACGATATGTTTTCACTGCTTGTGTTCCGGGGCGCATCGTCGTACAAATAGCATTTTGAAATCGAAATTCACAGGCTCCGTGCCATGACGGCCCAAAAAATTGTATGACTGCATACCCCATGCCGAGCACTACACTACTGCGTACCACCCACGAAAATTTCATATAATATCACTGTTTCATCTCGATAGATTTGTTCAAACACCATTTCTTTATCTGATCCTTTTTCTTGCCATGTCCCATTTTTTTGAAATGCAGCAATGGCATCGCTTTGTTCATACAGCGCAAATACCCGAACTCCTGCTTTTTGTAATGCGGTTATTGACTCCTTCATTTGTGGACTTTCCCATGCTTCACTCATTACTCTTCGTTGTGGAAACACCACCTTGTCGAGAGATTTGGTGAGCACTACAGCATCAGAGGGAATATAGTTGAGCGCCACGTTAGTGCTGGTATCATAGTGCACATGACGTGCAACCATTGCGGTGACTCCATCAGCCCCTCGATACACCACCCGTACACTCGTGATCATCGCCAACACCGCAATTACTGAAAATGCCACGAGCACCCATTTTTCATAACGATCTTTTATTGTTTCTAATGCGATGGCAATCAAGGGAAGTAACATGATACTTGCTACCAACCAATACCGCACATAGGAATTGCTGATCGTGACTGCTCCCAACCCCGAATCATTAAACATAAAAATGCCGTAGGCAATCCACTGTGCAACCATCACATACACACACACCGCACACAAGCGCACATAGTGCGTGATCACATCGTGCGTTACCTTACGCACATAGCGATAGTACAACACTACCCCCAACCCCCCCGCACCCAATGTCGCATGTACCCATTGCAATTTTCCAAAATAATTCCACACATTTTTTATCATGTCACTACTGTGACTACCAAACGGTAATGAAATACCTGACGATAAAATCATGGAAGTATTGAGTATTTCTAGCGATGGATGCCGTAAAAACCACGTCACAACACCATATCCAAGCACAGTCAACACACCACAGCCCATAAATAATAGTGAGGCTTTGCGCATTTCTTTGTAATACCCGTACAGATATGCAAGGAGTGGCAACATCCACACGAACTCAATGGGACGGATGAGTACTGCTAATCCAAAACTTGCGCCCGACAACAGCAACGTCAGACGACGCGCGAATACGGTTTGAGTTTTTTGTAACGCATATGCAGCGCCACACCACGACACTACTAGCAGCATTGCAAACGCAATGTTGTTGTGCCATGCACGAAATGAAAAGTAGAGTATGCCCGGCATGATGAGTGATAACGAACCTACCAACCACGATGTTTCTCGTGAAAAATGTAAGCGCGCAATTGATAATACGGCAATACTCATGATGATTGTGAGGAGTGGTGTGAGCAAAGGTACAACATCAAAGCCTACCGCGCGCGCAAGCAAACCATAGATGAGTGACATGCCCCAAAATACCGAATGAGAAACTATCCCTCCATGACTTTCCATGGCACGAGGATGTACTCGATCAAACGCGATTCCGTTGTAGAGTTCAGTGGTGTGCAGTTGTCCTTGTTCTGCAACCGTATGTGCAAAAAAATTGTTTGCGCGTTCGTCCGGTGACATGAACGAGGTGGTTACCGTTGCAAATGACTGCAAAGAAACCCATAAAAATATGAGTACTGAAATTGCGTACCAAAGGACCGGTACGAATTCCCCCCACTTCACTCCTTTTGATTCTCGTGTAACAATAAAGGACACACTATGAATATCATGTATATATGTGGAGCACTCGCTGCGGCTCTCTATGGCCTCAACGCACCCTCGCTTTCGTGCCTTTTCTTTATATTGTATAGTACCGCATCTGCGTCATATTTGGCAATGAAATTTTTTGGCGAGAGAAGTCACTCCTTTTCATGGGGTTTTTTACTGTTTTGCGGCACCTTTTGCAGTATTGGGACAATACTCTACTACGTATTCTCCTGGAATATCTATACCATCACCGCAACCATGTTTCTCACACCACTTGTCGGTTTATTTTCAAAAGTACAAAAAAATGAGTCGCCTGAGGTTCCCTTACTTGATGAAGTTGCTGCTGTTGTTTCCAGCGCCTCACCATTTCACTGGCTCTTTAGTGCGTCTATGTTACTATTCGTGTATTACACCGCAACGTTTGCAACCGATAGTTCTGTGCGTACGCCCTTTGAATTATTACCCGCCAAATTTTTCGTGATACTTGGTATCCTTGCTACTATATTTTTTTACTATCTCTTTTCACGACTTCGCGATGTAAAACCGTATGTTGCCGGATTATTACTCGTGTCATTTCCATTACTGCTCGGAAGTTTGTTAGTGCCTCTTGGTTTTGGTTTTGATCCCTTCATTCACATCACAACACAGGAACACATCGCACAATACGGAGAAATTTTACCTAAAACCCCGTACTACCTTGGTGCCTATATTATTCCAACCACCATTTCAATTCTCTCTCACTCACTTCCCTTTCTTGGTTTTGTTGATCGCTTTATTGCACCACTCCTGTTATCCCTCGTGGCATTTCTTATTGCGCGATTATACACGAGCTCACCAAAGGCAGCAGTTTTTTCTCTCCTCACTCTCTTTCTATTACCTGTTTCTGCATTTACTATCACCACACCGCATGCTCTCGCCGTTTGTTTTGGATTACTTGCTCTTGCTTGTGCCATCAAACAATCACCGATCATCACAACATTTATTTTTGCGGTTACCGCTTGCTTCATGCATCCACTCGTGGGAGTTGGTGCACTACTCCTTTCACTTATTATTTTCTCAGCTCACCATCGTCAGTATCTTATCGCAGCACTCCTATTACCGACACTTGTCCTATATCCTGCACTCCTCTTATCCTGTGTCACCGTGTGTACGATCCCGTCATCAATTGCTGTTCCCACACTTCCTTATTTCACCTCATTTGTAGTTTCCTTTGATACCCTCCTTGACGCACTCTACGGAATATTATCCGCAACACCCTTTATAGTACTCACCATTATTATCTGTGCCACGTTTATTAAACGCACTACCGAAGAACGACGGATATACTATTTTTTGGGCGGTGGTTTGTTGTGTCTCTTGCTCTCTAGTTTTTTAGTACAAGGTATTTCGCTACAAAATGTTATCACCTATGAAGGAGGTGTCTTTGCAACGCGCATGATCACGATTGCCCTTATTTTTACATTCCCTTTTTACGTACAAGGTACTGATACTATATTCACCTATGTTGCATCGCAAAAGTTTTTACTGAGAGCTTCGTTTGCTGTTCTCTTTGGTCTCTTGTTTACCGCTTCGGTTTTTTCACTCTATCCTCGTCACAACAATGTTGAAATCAGTCGTTTTTACTCGATATCACACAATGACTTCGACGTGGTGACCCGTATTGCTGAAGATGCAGGTACCGCTGAATATACGGTGCTTGCGCCACAACCAACTTCAACGGCTGCTTTGCGTACGTTTGGATTTACTCATTACCAAAAAACCACCGAAGGAACAAAACAATTTTTTTATCCCATTCCTACCGGCGGAACGTTGTACAGTTTTTATTTGAAACTCGTTAATACCGAAATTAATCGTGATACTGTCGCACAAGCAGCACAGTACATGGGAAGCACGCGCGTATATGTCGTTATCCCTGCGTATTGGTTTGATAGCGCTCGACTATTTCGTGAACTTAACGCAACTGCGGATGCCGTATTTACCGTCGGCACGACAATGGTTGGTGTCTATCAATGGTAATTTACCCGCGAGGTCGTTTATCATGCAGACACAATCTCACATCTTGCAGACGCGAGATAACTTCATGTAACGCGTTTTCTAAACCTTCTTGTGTTGGGGTAAACAGTATATCGTCAGCAAACAATAATTCAGGTATTCCTCCAATATTACTTGCACACACCAGCATCCCCTCACGATGCGCCTCTCCAATCACGCGGGGCGCATTTTCATATACGACACTCGGCACAACAAGCACATCAGCAGTTTTCATGATGCGGGCTACTTCTTCACCACTTACTTTTCCTACCAACGTAACGTTTGCTGGCGCAGTGTGTTGTATGTTTTCCAAAAAATTTCCTTCACCAACTATGGTTGCTCGATGTTGTGGAAATTTTTTCATTGCTTCTAATAACAAATCAACACCTTTATGTTTTTCTCCCTGACCAACAAACAACAGATGCACGGAGTCATGATAGGTAATAGGACGGGGATGATAGGTTTGTTCTGGAATCATCACCTTTTTTTGTGCCTTCGCAAAAAATCCGTATCGCTCATGCAAACGTGCTACATATTGCGATAAAAAAATAACTTGTTGTACGGGCGCAAAACAAAACCGCATCCACGCACGATATACCGTTGCACTCACGCGTTGTACCGCGTCCTCATGACCAAACCAAATTAAACCACTTCCCTCTACCAGTTGTACATCGTGTACCACATGAACATGGGGCACGCGCGCAGCCCAAATTCCCCACGGAATCATCATGCCAATCCCTTTCAGATTGTGCGTAATCACCTGCTCGTAATTTTGTTTTGCAAGCAGTCGATACACAAACCACGCACTGCGCACCGACATCATATCAATCACATGAAACACCGCGCGGGCTATTACTGATTTTGAGGTGATATCTCCGTAAAAAAAGATGTTGTGTGTTTGAAAGGCGACCTCTTCTCTTGTGATCTTCGTTTTTTCTCGACTTGCCGACAACACCGTCACGTCATGCCCCTGCGCCCGCAAACGAGCAACGTCAACAGTGGCAAACTTTTCAGCGCCGCCCTTTGCCTCCTTCCCATAGAGATTTGAAATGACGAGTATTTTCATGGTTTGACTATACGGTTTTTTTGAGGTTTTGTCACCTTTTTTGTTATCCACTCCCTGTCCACTTCATCCTTTGCGCTAACTTGCTAGGATAGGGGTAATCTATGGCTGATCATATCAAAGTCCCACCCCACAATCTTGAAGCCGAGAAATCACTCTTGGGCAGTATTTTGATTGATGCCAATGCTTTCATTAAAGTTGGTGACCAAATCCAATCCGAAGATTTTTATCTTGATGTCCATCGCATTATTTTTACGGTCATGGTGGAGTTATTCTCTCGTCATCAACCGATCGATGTTCTCACCCTCTCCAACCGTCTTGAAGAATTGGAACGTCTCCAATCTATTGGTGGCCGCAGTTATTTGGTTGAATTGGGTAACTCTGTTTCTAGTTCCTCCCACATCATCCACTATGCATCAATTATCAAAAAGAAAGCGACGTTGCGCCGTTTGTTGAGCGCCTCAGCTGAAATCACTGAATTAAGTTTCAATGAAGAGGAAGATATCGACATTATTATTGATCGAGCTGAACAAACACTCTTTTCAGTTTCTTCACAAGGAACCAACAAAACATTTGTCCCGCTCACCAGCATGTTGTCTGAAGCGTTTGAACGCATTGATGAACTACACCGTGATAAAGGAAAAACACGTGGCGTACCTTCGGGATTTACCGGGCTTGATTCACTGCTTGGTGGATTTCAAAAATCTGATTTGATTATTTTAGCTGCTCGTCCATCAGTGGGTAAAACTGCGTTTGTGCTGGACGTTGCGCGCCAAGCTGCCGTGCGTTCCAAATTACCCGTTGCTCTTTTTTCATTGGAAATGGCCAAGGAACAACTCGTTGATCGTATGATTTCTAGTGAGGCTAATGTTGATCTATGGAAAATGCGTAGCGGACGACTCTCTGATCAAGGTGAGGTTGATGATTTCACCCGTATTGGTCACGCGCTCGGCGTGCTTGCTGAAGCACCCATTTTTATTGATGATACCCCAGCAACAACCGTGACCCAAATTAGAACCAAAGCACGTCGTCTCCAAACAGAACACGGTCTTGGCATGATTATCATTGATTACTTACAACTCATTGATTCAAAAACGAGTGTGGAAAATCGTGTGCAAGAAATTTCTCAAATTTCACGCTCCTTAAAAATGATCGCCCGTGAATTAAACATTCCCGTGATCGCATTGTCACAGTTGTCACGTACTGTTGAAATGACCAAACCGGCTATTCCTCGTTTGTCACACTTGCGTGATTCAGGTTCTATTGAGCAGGATGCTGATATCGTTGTCTTTTTGTATCGTAAAGCTGCCGACCGCAACTATCGCCTTGAAGATATTCCCCCTGAAGAACGAAACCTCGCTGAAGTCCACATCGCAAAACACAGAAACGGTCCAACGGGTGTGGTAAAACTATTTTTTGATGCAGCACGCGTGAGTTTTCGTAATTTGGAAAATCATTACGGTGAAAATGGTGGAGCACAAAAATCTCCGCCACCTGCCGCCAACCGTCCACAAGCTCCCGCACAACCAAATCAATTCGCACAAAAACCACGTCCGGTATATGGCGTTCCTCGCCCGAGTGCCCCCACTACTACCGGTACACCGTCGGCACCGAAAGCACCACCGATTCCTCCGATGTAATAAAAGTTTTCCGTTGACGTTTCCCCTCACATTTCTTACGCTATAACTACCTAACTAATACCTATATGTTTAACAAACTCAAACAATTCAAAGACATGGCATCGATGGCAAAAAAGGCTCAAGAATTACAATCGATGTTATCACAAGAAAAAGTTGTTGGTTCAGCACAGGGTGACAAAATCACCGTTACTATTAATGGTAATTTTGGATGTGAAGGAGTGCACATTGATGCACCATTACTCAGTGCCGACAATCAACGCAAAGTTGAAGATGGTGTCAAAGAAGCAATCACTGACGCGGTCAAAAAAATCCAAGGAGTGATGGCTGCAAAAATGAAATCACAAATGGGTGACATGGATTTTTCAAAACTCATGGGTGGTGAACAACAATAAGTATGTTTCCAAGCGCACTCAAACATTTGATCGATGCGTTTGGCAAGATAAACGGTGTTGGACCAAAAACGGCATTACGATATGCGCTCCACACCGCTTATTTTAATCGTCACGATGGTGCCGCACTCTTACGCGCATTACAAGAAGTACAAAACACCTTACATGATTGTACGGTGTGTTTTACGATTGCTGATGCACAGTTGTGTCACATTTGTGCGGCAACGACGCGTAACAAAAGTATCGTGTGTGTGGTTGCGTCTCCTCAAGAGGTGGAAACAATTGAAAAAGCGGGAACTTATGAAGGGGTGTACCATGTACTGCAAGGTCTCTTGAGTCAGGCCGAAGGTATTGATGTTGCAGATATTAAAATAGCAGAATTGGAAAAGCGGATTGCTGCGGGAGGAATTTCTGAAATTATTTTGGCGATGTCGCCGACCGTTGAAGGTGAAATTACTGCACATTATTTACAAAAAAAGTTGAAAGGTTTAGTGAAAATTTCTCGTATTGCGCGAGGTTTACCGATGGGTTCGTTGCTTGAGTATATGGATGACGCGACGATTGCCGAAGCGTTGCGTGACCGAAAAGTTTCATAAAAAGAAAAAGACTTCACGTAAACCCGTAGGTTAGTCGTGAAGTCTTTTGACAACTGTCGCTGGAAAGACAAGGAAGGGGGAGGGACGCGTGTTGACACATCCCTTCAAACGTGGAGCGTTAACTCCATGTTGAGCACTCAGAGGATCTGAGCACTCACCCCTCCCTCAGCGAGGCGGTTGTTAGACCGACTCGACGCTGCGGGGGGTGCGCTTGGTGGGCTTCTTGTTGCCGAGACCTCCGAGAAGGCTCGTCACCTGGGCCGTGTCTTCGGCGGAGAGCACAGGCTCGGTGGGGCGGGTCTTGCGACCGTTCCCGTCGTTGCCCATCGCTGCTACACCGAGGCCACCGAGCAGGTTGCCCATGCTGTGGGTGATCTTGCGATCGTTTTCACGCATGGCGTTCTGCTGCGCGAGGCGCTCCGTGTCGAGACGGTGGAAGTGCATACGCAGCTTCCACTCGACCTCCAACTCCGAGAAGATCTCGGCGAACACGAACGTGAACGGCTTCGTGGCCTGCTTCGCGAGCCGATCGGCCTTGGCGGCGTCGGACCCCCGGAGACGTGCACGAAGTTCCTCGTCCATGTCCTTGTCGTCGTCATCCGCGTCGTTGTTGCCGAACCCCTTGCTGAGGAGCTGCTTCGCGTACTGCGTACGGAGAGCCTTTGCGTGGGCGGAGCCCAACGCGTACTTGCTCAGCTCCTTGACCAGCGCCCCGACCAGGGTCGACTCGACGGCCTTGTACTCCGTCGCGGACTTCTTGTCCTCGTCGAGGCCCTTGAACACACCGACAGTGATGGCAGCTGCGTTCGCGAGCCGCCAGTCGTTGGCCTCCATGAGCTTGTGGCCGAGGATGAAGAGGTTGGCCGCGTTGGCCTCATCCCCACCGAGGGCCGGGATCACCTTGAGGGCTTCACAGTACTTGATGGCGCGTGTAGCCTTGGTCTCGGAGATCGTGACGACCTCCTGCTCCCTACCGAAGCGGACGAACTGGTAGGTGCCGTTCTTCAGGTTGTCGATGGTCTGCGTGGCGAAGACGGAACGGAAGTTGATCTCGTTGCTCATGTGTTTTCTCCGTGTGCGGGTGGCAATCGATGCCCCCGCGTCGTCGTTTGGGAGAGCGCTTGGGCAACCACACCATTGTGGATGACCCTGTGTGCGAACTCCCTCTAGTCTCTGAACTTCTACAGTGCAAGAGCGCATTACTTTCCCGTAACGCACTCTCACGATTCGATCGTCTTGTCCTTTTTCATCGTTTTCAGGCGATGAGTTTAAGAACTTGATAATCTTTGGTCAACAACTCGCTTATTTCTTTCACTCTCGCTTACCGCAAGAATGAAAGACGTGGGCGTGATGCTGACCGTTAAATCGCTACCTTGAAGCGCAATACATTGTGCACCAAGGTAGAACGAGTGCGTTACTTCTTTTCTTTCCATTACAGTTGTTAATGTTCTCGATTAAGTAGGCGTTGTTTCTCTTGCCTCATCTCATCGTAACGTCGTAGTATAGCATGGTTGTCAGATTTTGTCAAGCATCTTTCCATCACTTTTCTTATTTTTTGCTTATTTTAGATGTTTTTATTGGTAGTATTCTGTATACTCTTCACTATACAAATACAGCTTTCCCTATATTTTATGGGCTTTTTACTAGTTTTCCCCTACCCCACTCTCAGACAAATCCTGCCATTGTGGGTTTTTTTCCTCGATTATCTTTACCTGCCACTCTTTTCTCCAGTCTTTTAACTGTTTAACACGGCGTAGTGCATCACTTGAGTTTCCATATTCTTCACAGTGCACCAATACCGTGATCCCTTGTTTTTTAGTGTAACCGTTGGACATCTTATCAGCATGTTCAGCAATTCTTCGTTTAATATTGGTTGTAACACCCATATATAAAGGTCCCTGTTTTTTGGAAGCGAGGATATAGACCCGATATTGTTTAGATTTTTTCATATGGTTGGAGTATAGCACAAGAATGTAAAAAACAAGATCCCGGCACGGAGGCCGGGATAACACCTATGTAAAACTACTCACCACGTTCTGCTGCTTGTTTTAAATCCTCTCGTCTCTGTTCTTCTTCCTGTTTTTTGTTTTCTCGCACTTGTTCGTCACGTTTTTTTAGTTGCTCACGAACTTGCTCATCATGTTTCTGTTTCTCTTCACGAAGTTGTTCATCGTGCTTCTCTGTCTGTTCCTTCTCTTGTTCCTGTATTTTTTCTTCACGTTCTTGCAGCTTTTTCTCCTGCTCTTCTAGTTTTTCAATTTTTTCTTTTTTGATTTCTATCTGTTTCTTGCGGGCTTCACGCAACAGTTGTGCAGCATCATCTTCCCCTTCACGTTCCAATACTTCAATTTTCTTTTCAATTTTTTCTTCTTGTTTATGTAATGCTTCCCGCGCTTTTTCAAGATGTTCTTTTGTTGTTTCTTTGTTCTCTTCTACTCGTTGCAACTCTTGCGTGCGTTTTTCTAATAACTTCTTTTGATACGCCGCGCGCGCAGCTTCTTTAATCAACAATTTTTCTTTCATTGGTTCCAAAATGTTCATCTTAATAGGATACGTAATATCCCCCGGCAAACTTTGTTCAGCTGCGTATGCAACCGGTGTTACCACCAACATTCCTACCACTAAACTTGCCATCGCAAAACGCACTACATAGTGATTATTTTTTGCAGTCATATTCATATTTGTTTTTTGTACGATTCCCTGCCACACCTGTTTTCGCTCTTGCGGTGTCATGTGATAGCGGGATAATATTTTTTTAATTTTTTTCATAGTGTATTTGATTCCTGCTTTTCATACATCTCTTTCAACTGTTTCATGCCGCGGTGTAGTCTCACCGATACGACATTTGCGGTGAGCCCCAACATGTGTGCAATTTCTCGGGGCGATAACTCATCGAGTACCGATAGTGTTATAACCTCTCGATATACTGCATCAAGTTTAGCTAATATCGTATGTACTGTGTGTAATTGTGCAGCATCATCAGCTCGTAATGCAGAAGCCTCATCAAATCCTTCATCGTGCAAATCATCCAGCGACTCTGACTTTTTCTTTTTTATCTCGTCACGCCAGATATTGAGTGCACTCGTATATAATAACGACTTGATATTAGTAAAGTCATTTGTTTTGGTGAGATGGACGTAAACTTTTACAAATGCACTTTGTACGACATCAAGTGCAGTATCACGCGAAGCACCTCGCGCAACCAGGGAACGAAAAATCCCCTCGCTGTGGTTACGATATAATGCTTGAATTTCTTCCTCTCTTGTTTTGGTAAACCAACTCATAAGCACATGAGTATAACGAATGAGAACGGTATTTTCTTACGCAAGCGCTTGATAGGTCGCGATAATGGCTGCTGTTTCCGCTTTTAAGATTGAGGAAGTTAACCCAAATTCACGTGCGTGGGCTTTGTGGGCATAGGCTACTTCTTCATCAGTAAATCCACCTTCAGGACCAATAATAATCAGTACGTCGTTGTTGTTTGGGTGCAATGATGTTGTTGCGTGGGGCACTCCCATCCAAATCTCGGCGGCACCAATTTCTAAAACTTCTTTCAATGTTTGTGGTTTTTCAATAATAGGAAGGTGTATTTGTTCACTTTGCTCAATAGCTTCTCGTGCAATGTCACGCAATCGTTCTAATCGCAATTCTTTCTTAATGGTACGCGCTGTAATGAGGGGGATGATGCGTGATACCCCGAGTTCGCTTGCTTTAGAAACCACCAACT
>CAZUUO010000004.1:0-39169 GCA_964622665.1 uncultured Gammaproteobacteria bacterium
CCAAGGGCACTGCCGGGTAGCTAAGTTTAGTACGGATAAGCGCTGAAAGCATCTAAGCACGAAGCCGTTCTCAAGATTACATTTCATTATGAGACTCCAGAGAGACTATCTGGTTGATAGGTAGCAGGTGTAAGACCAGTAATGGTTTGAGCCGAGCTATACTAATAGGTCCAGTTCACTAAAGCACCTAGTTGTGCTTGTGGACACGGGTAAGAAGTTGTGTTAGATGGTTCTCTTATATGTTGTGTGTTGAATATAATGTTTCCGGTGTCTCAAGTGATGGGGATACACCCGATCTCATTCCGAACTCGGTAGTTAAGCCCTTCAACGCTGATGATACTTGGAGCCAACCCGCTCCTGGGAACGTAGGCAGATGCCGGGTACATTCTATTCAACTCCAACAAAAAGCACGCCCTTTACGGGTGTGTTTTTTATTAACAAGAAATCCAAGAAATTGCATGCTATAGTGGGAATACTATGAAGCACATTATTGATCTGCATGCTCATTCGCGATATTCTCGTGCTTGCTCACAAAATTTGACCTTACCTAATATTGCGCAAGCTTGTAAGAAAAAGGGGATCAGTATTGTGACAACAAGTGACATAACACATCCTCGATGGTTTGCACATTGCCAGGAGGAGTTAAAAGAAATTGAAAATGGGGTCTATGCCTTAAAAAATGATAACAATGTCAGGTTTATTTGTGGGACAGAGGTTGCTTGTATATATAAACAAGGAGGAAAGGTACGAAGGCTGCACTTGTTGATTTTATTTCCGAGTTTTACGGAGGTTGCATTGTTTCAAAAAAAGTTACAAGAGTTAGGTTGTAATATTACGTCTGATGGACGACCAATTTTGGGAATTTCGGGAATTGAACTGTTGAAAATAGTAAAAGATATTTCACCAAATAATGAAATGATTCCTGCACACGCATGGACGCCATGGTTTTCGGTATTTGGTTCAAAGTCGGGCTTTGATTCACTACAAGAATGTTTTGGAGAGATGACTTCGCACATTAAAGCTATTGAAACAGGACTTTCTAGTGATCCCGTAATGAATAGTGAGCTATCGCAATTAGACAATATTGCTCTCATCTCAAATTCAGATGCGCATGGTTTAGAAAATTTTGGAAGAGAAGCAAACGTTTTTGAATTGGAGAATACATCCTATAAAAATATTATTGACGTAATGTATAGTAATGATCCAAACAAGTTTTTACACACTATTGAATTTTATCCAGAAGAGGGGAAGTATCATCTGGATGGACACGCGCCTTGTAAAATACACATGACACCACAGGAAACAAAAAAACGCGGAGGTAGATGTCCAGCCTGTGATAAATTGGTTACGGTAGGAGTTTTGTCACGAGTAGAAGAGTTGTCTGACAGAAAAGCACAACAAAGAAAAATTCCACATCGATACATCGTGCCGTTAAAAGAAGTGATTGGAGAAAGTTTGGGTGTAGGCAAGGCAAGTAAAAAAGTTGGTGTGCTATATGAAAAAATGATTGGTGAATTGGGAAACGAATTTCATATTTTACTTGATGAAGATATTTTGGACATTGGAAAAGTCAGCACGCCATATATTGCTGAAGGGATAAAAAGAATGAGAGAAGGAAATATGATAATTGATGGCGGATATGATGGCATATATGGAACGGTAAAAATTTTTAAAGATAGAGAAAAAATATCTCCTCAGCAAACTTTGCTATAAAATAAAAATCCTCACGACAAGCATGTGTGAGGATTTTTATTTTAGGTAACTATTTTTTGCGAGGAGCTGCTTTTCTTTTTGCTGGTTTTTTAGCTGCTGCTTTTTTAGCTACTTTACGCTTTGCAGGTTTTTTTGCGACCTTGCGTTTTGCTGGTTTTTTGGCTGCCATACTTGACACCTCCCTTCATGATTAAATTTTTTTGTGTGTGAGAGTTTGTAATCGATATTGCACGCGTGCTCTCTCTCGACCAAATTCATTATAGCGCATCTAAATTTTTTTTGTGAGAGTGAAAAGAGAAAATGTGTGAATAACTTTTTCAAATTTTTTTGTATGTGTGTTTGATTGACAAAAAAGTAATTATATGATACATAAGATGTGCGTTCATTAACAAAAAAGGAGGAACGCATGAAACAATTCTCATTCATTATGATAATCGTGATGATGAGTATGTTGCGCGCGAAAGCAGATGATAAGATTGTTGGATTTTTTCTTGCGAATGATGCAGGACTCACAAAAACAAAATTGAGTGAGTGGCATGATGCAACAAGTTTTATTCTTGAAAAGAAATTGAAAGGTGTTTCTGGTGTGGTATTGCAAACTGACCGCGTACTTTTGATGAAAGCACTACGTTACAAAACATACAATGAAGTTGATGCCTGTGTGCGTAATGAAATGTGTGTACGCACAGCCATGGAACATGAAATGTTGGATGGGATAGTGATCGCAACACTCATAAAGCAAGGAGAAAAATTTGTTGTTGAAGTTGTATTCGTACACAAGAATGAAACACAAGCAACACTACGAACGAAGACGCCATATGAATTGAATCCAATGATGGACGAAGTAAGTAATGCGATTGCATCTATTGTTGCAGAACAATTTCAAGATGAGAGAGGGGTGCTCGAAATTTCTCTTTCACCGGATGATGCAACTATCACGTGCAATGGTACACCAATCAAAGCGGGAATAACTAAACTCAAAGAGGGAAGTTATGCTCTGAAGGTAAGTAAGCAAGGGTTCATTGATTATGAAGAAAAAGTAATCATGCGTGATGGCGATGAAAAAAAATTGCACGTGAAATTGGAACCCCATGTTGTAGCAGAAAGAGTAAGTGAAAATGATAGCACACTTCCTCGTCGCGATGTTCAGTTGAGTGTCACTGAAGACGGCAAATCATTCAATCTGAAAAAAACATATTTGATCAGCGCATCAGTTTCAACAGTGTTGTCTGCGACTGCTCTCATCATTGGGGGAATATACACCGCGCAAGTGAGTGCGGGTATTGATAAGTCTAAGCAGTGTGCAACTGAATTTTGTTCCGACTTTGTTGGGGCACAATACGAAGTGGAAAAAGAAAAAGCTGCAGATAGTCAACTCATTGCAAATACTATGTGGGGAATTGGCGGGGCAACCGCTCTTGCTTCAATTACCTTGTGGGTGTTGTATGGTCTTGAAGAAGATAATGAAGCACAAAATATTCCAAGTCTTTCATTTGTTCCGTATCAAGATGGCGGCATGGTCCTCATCTCGTACTAACGTTACTGAATTCCACAGTAACGTTTTTTAATTTGTGGTATACTAGTGTTACGTATGACCAAAGTAACAAGAGAACAAAATTTTGCAAAAATTAAAAATAGATTTTTTTTCTTGCTAATAGGAATTTTTTCGGTGTTATTTTTATATATTTTGCAACCTTTTTTCTACCCATTATTTTGGGCAGCCGTAATTGCAATTTTGGTGTTTCCTTATTATGAACATCTTGCGAGATTGATTCGTTCACGAACGCTCGCTTCATTATTGATGGTGGTTTCGGTACTCGTATTAATTATTTTGCCAGTTATTTTGGTGGGATTTTTAGTGGTAACAGAGACGGTCAACTTATACGCAAGTGTAAAAAATACTACCTTTGCTATCCAACCAATTGCAGATATTTTTAGTGGCACGTTTATCGATCCTTACTTAATACAAGTTAAAATATTGTGGCAACAGTATGCAAACGAAGTAACTCAATCAGTGGGATCATTTGTAGTGGACGGGTTTAAAACAATCACTCAAAATACCATAACTTTTTTGGGGATGTTATTCTTGTGTCTATACTCATTATTCTTTTTATTAAAAGACGGAAGAAAAATATTAAAACGCATGATGGAATTATCGCCATTAGGTGATAAGTACGACAGAGCGCTCTATGATAAATTTAGTGAAACAGTCGTAGCTACATTGCAAAGCACTCTTTTCTTAGGAATTATTCAAGGATCGATCGGGGGCTTACTTTTCTACGTGACAGGTGTGCCAGGAGCATTGGTGTGGGGTGTGGTCATGGTTGCACTCTCTATTATTCCAGCGGCTGGTTCATTTCTTGTGTGGATTCCAGCTGCATTGATCCAATTAGCGATAGGAAATATTTGGCAAGGAGTCACTATATTGGCCGTTGGTCTTGGCATCATATCTGTTATTGATAACTTATTACGTCCATTGTTGGTTGGTAAAGAAATGGAAATGCATCCTATCATTGTACTGTTTTCAACACTAGGAGGATTGGTAATATTTGGAATTTCTGGGTTTGTCATTGGGCCAGTTCTCGCCTCACTTTGTTTGGCACTATTTTCAGTTTACGAGCAGTACTACCGCAAAAATTTAACATCAAATAAATAACCGCCCACACGTGGTGGACGGTCAAGGTTCATTTAGTGAACGGTAGCTGATGCGGGAGAAGGATCTTCCTCATTTGGTGGATTTGAGGGTGGTTCAGTTTTCTTCTTTTTTGTCTTGGGCGGATTTTCCAATTTACTTGCTTTGATGAGTCTTTTGAGGAATAGGGGACTTTCAATGTAGTCAAACACCCGATTGCGGCAATTCTGGTATACATTTCCTCTACCCCCATTCTCAATAAACTGTTCAAAAGTAACAACTATGGTTGTGAGGTCTGCATTTCCAAGAATGGGGATTTCGCGGTTATGGTGCTGAATCAGAATTGTTTGAGTGCTGCAGTGAATGACTGCGTACGGATCAAAAGAACCATAGTTATCACTCCACCGTGTATTCTTGGAAAAAGATTGTTTAAGGTTTATCCTGGTGTGTGTTTTGAGTTCTTTTACAAACTCATCCTTGAGTAATTCAGGATTAGACCAATCCTCTTTACTCATTGCGGTGAGAGCTGTTCGTAGCAGATCAAGCATTATTGCGTCAGCCTCATATCCTGTTTCATCAAGATTACCTTCAATGAAAAACAGCACGTATTTTTTCAAATTCGGGTATAAATCGGGAAAACCAATGGAAAATCCAGCAGATCCCATAGTGAAACTCCTTATAAAGAACTGTGTGTAAAGGGTCACACACCCGTCATTGGAACCACCCAATAACAAAGTATATTATATTAATTTTAGCAAAAAGTCAACCGTAGAGAGGTAAAATAAAAAACAGCAGAGATTAACTGCTGTTTTTTATTTGCTCCCGGAGGGAATCGAACCCCCATAGACAGCTTCGAAGGCTGTTGTCCTATCCGTTGAACGACGAGAGCATAAGGATAGGGTAAGAATACCACTACCAACCTTTCGCATCAAGGCCTTTTTGAGCTGCATCAGCCTGTGCTTCTTGCTTGCTCGTTCCGGTACCTTGAGCTACTAAATCATTACCCAAGTGAACTCCGACGGTAAATACTTTCTGATGATCGGGACCAATTTCAGAAATAACTTTATAAACAGGGGTAACGTTCAATCGAGCTTGCGCCTCTTCTTGAAAACGACTCTTAGGGTCTTGGTACAATTTGTGTTCAAGAATGTAAGGAAGTTTTACTAAAACAAATTCTTCGACAAATTGTTTTGCACCAGCGTATCCTTGGTCAAGATAAATGGCTCCAATTAAGGATTCCATGGCATTGGCGATGATAATGTTGCGCGCCTTTGAGCTGGCATCTTTTGATTCACCTTTTGATAAATAAAGGTAATCTTCAAGGGCAATAGTTTTACCAACTTGAGCGAGGAAATTTGCGTTAACAAGTGCACTGCGCAATGCAGTTAAGGTCCCTTCATCCTTTTCAGGATATGCGAGGTATAAATTTTCAGTGATGACGAGTTCAAGGACAGCATCACCTAAAAATTCTAATCGTTCATTATGTTCAAGAGGGAAGTCCTCGTGTTCATTAAGGTATGAACGGTGTACGAGTGCTTGCTTGAGGATTTCTGAATTGGTAAATGTGAGATGAATGGTTTTTTGTAAGTCGGTAAGTGAATTTGGTTCCATATAGAGTGAAAGGCACCAGGGAAAGGCGAAATAAATCACCAAAACCTGATGCCTTTACATTATTCTTCTGATTCTTTTGATTGTGTGGTGTCAGGAGTTTCTTCTTGCTCTTCCTTGCGCTCCTTTTTAGGTGGCACCAAATCAGCTTCTTTGAGTTGATTGTTCGTTTTCATTTCGTTGTAGAGAGCACCAAGTACTCCGTTAACGAAACGACCACTTGATTCACCGCCAAACGACTTGGCAAGCTCAATGGCTTCATTGATAGCAACCCGTGAAGGAATGTTGGGGAGATGACGAATTTCAAATATACCAATGCGTAAAATATTGCGATCCACGCGAGTAATTTGATTAATGGGCCATTCCGGAGCGTACGTTATAATAACTCCATCCAACTCATCCTTATGTTGTAAAACACCATGAACTAATTCACGACTAAATTCGTGATCCTCAAGACCAGGACCGAATTCTTCAAGATTATGAGTAATAATCTCTTCTATGTCTGCACTGCCATTTATTTCATTGGTGAAATCCCATTCAAATAATGACTGAAGTGCGATGGAACGAGCAAGGTGTCGGTTTGCCATAATGAACGAAGGAGCGGGCAATATTAGTGAGTATGTGCGTGAGCTGCTTTAGCTTTGACGTTCAATACTTTGCGTCCGCGATAAAAACCACATGAGGTACAAGCATTGTGTGGAAGACGAATTGCTCCACAGTTACTGCAGGTACTTGTTTGCACTGGTTTTAAAGCGAAGTGTGATGCACGGCGGCGTTTGTGTGACGAGGTACGTCGATGTCCAGGTAAACCCATAGGGTAAAGACGAGCAAAACAGTTAAATAACGAAAACTGCTACTCAATTACTAATTAATGATATGTAGGTAGTATAGCAGATTGCTTAAATACTGGCAAGATTGGGAAGTGCCTCAAAAACCTACTATTTTGTCAACAAAAATAGGTGTGGATATCTAGCCAAAAATGAGCGTCAAACCAACAATAGCTAGAAAAATACGATAAATTCCAAAGTAAACAAAGTCATGGGATTTTATAAAACGAAGGAGCCAGTGAATAGAGAGGTAGGCAGTAAGCGCGCTGATTACACAACCAACACCCAAAGATAACCACTCTTGCGAGGTAAAATGAAAGTTTTGTTTATAAAGATCAAGAGTGGTGGCGGCCGCCATAGTAGGGAGTGCGAGGAGAAAGGAAAATTCAACGACGGCACTACGACTAAAACCACGGGAGAGCCCAGCCACAATCGTAGCGGCACTGCGTGAAACGCCAGGAACAATAGCAAGAGTTTGTGCACATCCCATGATAAATGCGTCGCGGTAGGTGAGTTGCATGAGTGGTTTTGGGTTGGTTTGTCTGATAACAAAATATTTTTCAAACACTATTAAGAATATACCTCCCAGCAAAAGAGCAAAGAGAGGGAGAGTTAAGGAACCTTGTAAAAAAGATTTAAACAATGGGTAGAGCGTAAAGCCGATAAGTGCAGTGGGTACAAAACCAACACACAATTGTAAAAAAAGTGTTCGTGATGAAAAAACTAGACGAGCATAGGAGGCAAGTACGGCAAGCATGGCACCCAATTGTATGGCGATTTCAAAGGTGGCAAGAAATGGGGAATGGGGAATGGAAAGGAGTTGAGCGGTTATCAATAGATGGGCGGTTGAGGAAATGGGGAGAAATTCAGTGATACCCTCAATGATTGAAAGAATAACAACGTGCAGTAATGTCATATGCATCCAGCGTATCAAAATTTACAGAATAAAAAAACCACCTCGTGAGAAGTGGTTTTTAAAATTAGATAACTGCCATGGATGAAACTTTATCACCTGCTTGTTTAAACTTCATGACACAAACACCTTGTGTTGCACGAGAGAGTGGGCGAATACTCTTTAATGGGGTACGAAGGGTTTGTCCTTTGTATGACATTACGAGTAAATCACGTTCATCTTCGGTATTAACCAAGTAACCAGCCACAACTTTTCCTGTTTTCTCAGTTACTTTTGCGGTGAGAATTCCTGATCCTGAACGACCCTGAATACGGTACTCATCGATTTGTGTTCGTTTTCCGTATCCGTCTTCTGTTACGGTTAAGAGTTGTAGGTGAGCTGTTGCTTGAGGATCGATAACATCCATACCAACAATTTCATCATCACCTTTTAATTTGATAGCCCGTACGCCACTTGCAACGCGTCCCATGGCACGAACATCCTTTTCAGCGAATCGGATAGCCATACCATTGTTGGTAACAAGTACGAGTTCATCTTTACCGGTTGAAGGACGAATCCATTCAAGGGTATCATCGCCTTTCATTTTCATAGCGATTAATCCACTACGACGAACGTTGGCAAAATCATCAAGAGGAACTTTCTTAATGGTTCCTTTGCGTGTTACTAAGACCAAGAATTTAGATGCTTCTACTTCGCTACTTGGTAAAGTTGCACAAACTTTTTCAGAAGGGCCAAGTTGTAAGAAGTTTACAACGGCCTGACCTTTAGAAGTACGGCTACCTTGTGGAAGATCGTATGCTTTCAATTGAAATACACGACCACGGTTAGTGAAGAACATGATGTCCGCATGCGTGGTGGTGGTAAACAAACTTTCAACAATATCTTCTTCCTTTGTAGTTACACCACTGACTCCTTTACCGCCACGATGTTGTGAACGGAAGGTGTCTGGTGGAATACGTTTGATGTAACCATCGCGAGTTAAAATGACGAGAATATCTTCATCAGGAACCAAATCTTCCATTGAGAATTCCTTAATGCCATTTGCCATGATGCGAGTTTTACGTTCATCATCATAGGTTTCTTTAATACCGGCAACTTCATCTTTAACAACTGCCAACATTTTTGCTTTTGAGGCAAGTAATGTTTCAAGTTCACTAATAATTTTACGTTTTGAAGCAAGTTCATCTTCCAATTTTTGACGTTCAAGGGCTGCTAATTGTGAAAGACGCATGTCCAAAATGGCATTCGTTTGAATTTCACTTAAATCAAACTTCTTCATTAAGTTGATACGTGCAGTATCACGATCTTTTGATGCTTTAATGATCGCAATCACCTCATCGATGTGTTGTTGTGCTTTCACTAAACCTTCCAAAATATGAGCACGTTCACGAGCGCGTGCAAGATCATATTCAGCACGACGACGGACAACTTCTTGGCGATGTTTAATGTACTCTTCCAAAATCATTTTCAAATTAAGTACTCGTGGTTGTACTCCATCAACGAGTGCCAGCATGTTCACGTGGAACGTAGTTTGAAGGGAGGTGTGTTTGTAGAGTTGGTTTAAAACTTTTTTAGGATAGGCATCCTTTTTTAATTCAACAACAACACGTACACCTTCACGATCTGAACTTTCATCACGCAAATCACGAATACCTTCAAGTTTTTTATCGCGCACCAATTCAGCAATCTTTGTAATAAGATCCGCTTTATTCACTTGGTAGGGAACATCGGTAATAATAATGCGGAATTGACCATCTTTGTGTTCTTCGATTTCAGCATTACCACGCATGACGATACCACCACGGCCCGTCGCATACGCACTGAGAATATCTTTTTTACCGTAAATAGTTCCTCCGGTTGGGAAGTCAGGACCTTTTACATATTCCATCAAATCTTCAACGGTAGCCTCAGGGTTTTCAATTAAATGGGTAATACCATCACACAATTCACCAAGATGATGTGGTGGGATGTTGGTCGCCATACCAACCGCGATACCCATGGTTCCATTTAACAATAAGTTGGGGAGTAATGCAGGAAGAACTCGGGGTTCTTTTTGGGTGTTGTCGTAGTTGGGACCAAAATCAACAGTTTCTTTATCAATATCAAGAAGAAGTTCTTCAGAAATTTTGGAAAGTTTTGCTTCGGTATAACGCATGGCAGCGGCCGCATCACCATCCATAGAACCAAAGTTACCTTGGCCATGAATGAGCATGTAGCGCATGTTGAAATCTTGCGCCATACGAACCATTGAGTCGTATACGGCAGTGTCACCGTGTGGGTGATATTTACCAAGCACCTCACCAACCACCGTAGCACTTTTTCTAAATTTTCCACCTGATTTTAAACCCATGTTCCACATCGCATACAAAATACGGCGATGCACCGGTTTCATACCATCGCGCACATCAGGAAGTGCACGTGCAACGATAACTGACATTGCGTACTCAAGATACGATTGCTTGATTTCTTGAGTAATGGATTGTTGGGTAATGGTACCAATTGCGGTAGGGTCAAGTGGTTCATCATTTTCACTGCGTTTTCGTTTGAGGAGTGCCATAGGGTGTATCAGTTTTTTACTTCTAATGTCTTAGGGATATCGATAAGTTTTTGGTCTGAGGCTGGAATGTGTTGTAGTGATTCAGAAATGTGTGCTGTTGTTTGTTTATACCATGCGATGAGTGCGCCAAGGGTTAGTATAATGAACAACGCACTGACCGTATATCGAATCCAAGGTGACATATTATGGAGTTAGTACGACAACTGCCATATCATCTTCAGGAAGTTGTTTTTTAATAATTTTATAACGATCGACAGGTTCAATATCTTTTTTACCAAGAAGTTTCAAGAAATTTTGAAGGAGGTCGCGTTCACCATCATAGGCAAGTGGTACGACGAGACGAGGTTGAATTTTTTGGATAATTTTTTCTGCCTGTTCAGCGGTTAACACATCATGACCTCCAACCGGAAGACACAACACATCAACATCACCAAATGATTCAACGTGAGTATCGTTGAGTGGTGCGTGGAGGCGTCCAAGAAAAATCATGCGCCAGTCATCGATTTCAATGCGATACACCGTATCTTCACCAATTTGAGTACCGTACACCATAACACCTTGCACTTCATATTCACCCGCGTATTCAATAATAAAAGTCTCAGCAGGGAATTCATAAGCACCTTGTCCTTTGGTGTACAAAACAATGGCAGGATCTTTACTTGCGGGAACTTCCTTACCTTCGGTATAAGGATCGAGCAAAATGGTCACGTTGCGGGTTTGAGATTTATCTTGCAACATGAGCGCCGTATTTCCGTGAAAAGTCATCATCATATAGGTTCCGTTAGCTTCGTAGCGTATTATAGAAAAATGGGGGATAAAGCGCAATGCGGGCTGTGTGGGCAAGAAACGTGTCCACTGTACAAGGAATTACTATTATACCACGATAAATGGTGGAGGTGACTCATGAAAGAACCTTCAACTATTGAAAGTATTTTTTTGAGGTGGCGTTATTTTGTATTACATTTGTGTGGTTTTGGGATTATGGTGTATGTCTTGTTTGATGCTAAAGAATTTGTGCAAAGTTTTTTGCAGCAAGAAGCACAACAAACCCAAGAAAAGTTGGAACGCATGACGACAGCACTTGAAAAAACGGGTATGCGTACCGTGGCAGCCAGCGATAAAACAGCACAATTGTTTGAAACATTTGCCACTCAATTCCATGCGCAAGTAGAAATCGCCAGTTCTTCCATAGTAAAAGCGAGAAAGTATATCGGAGATTTGGTTGGAGTAATAACGGGAGGAGAGTACAGTGAACCATCGCTTGCGGCGTATGCATTTGAACTACTACAGTTCCTTGAATCACAACCAATAACCATTACAACTAAAAAATTGTTGTCGGGTAAAATAGATGTAGAAAATAATGAAACAGGTTCGCAATGGGTAGCCTCACATAGACATTTAGCGTTAACCTATGTTTTATCGAGTGAACGAATGGATGATTTTTTGGTGAGATTGTGCACCTCATTAACGTTATTTGATTTTTATGTGGTGACGGAAGGAAAAAAACCACAAAAGTTGATCGAGTATATAAAGGAAGTCCACAAACCAACACGTACCTATTTTCAGACATTTGCTACGGCACAAAAGTAATGATCGAGGGATACCTCGATTTTTTAATACCAGAGAATGATGGACATTTTGAGTAAAAAGTGGTAGGTTGTGACATCCACAACCCAAGGAGGTGGATATGGAAAATCGAATCCAGGTAACGTACTGGCATCACGGCCACAAGAAAGACATCAATCGTCAACTCACATGTTTAGAGCAGTTGCTGGGGACTCAGGTGGGTAATCATGTACATCAGGTAAGGGCTCAAATGACGAGGGTGAGTAACCTGAAGAAACAAACGGGTGTTTTTCTTGATCATCTTGCAAAAAGGGATGAAGGTGTGGGTGTATTGGTGGGGATTGTACCAGCACAGGAATATAGTGGGGCAAGCGGTAACGCGTTCTATTTCACGAGAAATAATGAAAGTGTGGTGTCTGGTTGGGTGGAAACATGGATGGTGAGTGGGGCCGTTGCCGCATTGTATCGTTCATTTGCCTACTCATGCACGCTACATAATCAGGGGAGAGTAATGTTGGTACATATACCTCAAAATGCTGGCACACTAATCACTGAGGGTGTCCTGGGACGCATTGTTACAATGGCAAAAAATCAAACACTACCTTTTCAAGAAGTGCATATTGGGTTCAAAAGTGAGGAAGATGGGATGCCGTCATTGGTAATTGAAATGGGTCCAAAAGCAATAGTGGTTGAGTAAGACTTCCTACGGGAAGTTTTTTTATTTATTCAATAAAATCAAGGGTATTTTAAACAATCCATTGACCAAATCAGCTCAAAATGCTATGATACCCCCGCACAAGTAAAGAATCCGTGTCTATACAACCTCTTGAGATCACACGGCTCAAGAACCTCGCGAGAAACAATGTTTCCAAGGTTAAGTGCAAGTTTTTTTGTTTATGGCTACCAAAGTCTCAACAAGTGCTCAAATGGAAGAATTGTTAAAAGATAAGCAATATTTACGCATTCCAAAAATTGGAGATGTGGTAAAAGGCTTAGTTGTTTCAGTGGCACGTAATGAAGTGCGCATCGATATTGATGGATTAGCTATTGGTGTGGTTCGTGGTGAAAATTTGTACCATGAGTCAGACGCCTATGCTGATTTAAAAATCGGTAGTGAAGTAGAAGCAACGGTTCTTGAATTAGAAAATGAAAACGGCGAAATGGAATTATCATTCCGTGAAGCTGGTTATAAGAAAACATGGGATACTATTAACGCGCTCGTTTCTTCAGGAGAATTAGTCAGTGCTAAAATTCTTGATGCAAATAAAGGTGGTTTGATGGTAATTGTATCATCAGTCAACGCGTTCTTGCCGGTTTCACAATTGGCTCCAGAACATTACCCACGTATTCAAGGCGGAGATAAACAAAAAATCTTGGAAAAATTACGCAGTTTGATCAACAAAGAAATCACCGTAAAAGTGATCGATGCTGATCCAAAAGAAGAAAAAGTAATCGTTTCTGAAAAAGCAGTGTGGGAAGATGCTAAAAAGCAAATGCTCTCAAAGTACGAAGTTAACCAAAAGGTAAAAGGTACTATCAGTGCATTAACCAGCTTTGGTGCATTCATTCAATTTGATGACGTCGAAGGCTTAATTCACATCAGTGAATTGACATGGGAACGTATCAATCACCCAAGTGACGTAGTAAAAGTAGGTGATGCGGTAGAAGCACAAATCATCGAAATCTCAGGTCCAAAAATCTTCTTATCAGTAAAACGATTAGTTGAAGATCCATGGAAGGGTGTTGAATCACAATTGAAACCAGGAACTTCAGTAAAAGGAAAAGTGACCAAAGTACAACCATACGGTTTGGTAGTTGAAATCACTCCAACTATTCACGGTCTCGCTCACATCACCATGCTCTCAAATGAGCCAGTGAAAAACATCAGTGATGTTGCAAAAGTGGGAGAAGAATATGAATTTGAAGTAGTTGAAATCAATCCAGGAGCTCATCGCCTCGCGTTGAAATTCCCTGGTGTTGAAGTAAAAGAAATTCCAGCAGAAGTTGTAGAAGCGTAATTAGCGCAATTTATGTAAATAGTGAAAGGTGGTATGGCAACATGTCACCTTTTACGCATTAAAACCATGTCAACATTTACCAAAAATTTTTTGACGATCGTTGCGACATTGTTATTGGTAGCTTTTGGGTTATCTAATCTTTTGTCGGCACGTGAAAAAAAGGAAGAGTACGCTGTTTCTTCTTTTGTTACTGATTTGCGTGAGGGAAATGTGACTGCAGTGCAAGTAAAACCTGAAAGTTATGTGGTGACATTGCAAGCAGAAGGACAAAAAGAAGTCACAAAAACAGTACAAAAAGAACCCCAAGAAAATTTTAGTGAGTTGGTTAAAAACTACAGTCTTGATCCAAAAATCATTGAGACAATCAAAGTGACTGTTGTTTCAGATCATAGCGTTGCCTATTGGTTTGCAGTATTTGGTCCCGCCGTCTTACCATTATTGGTTATTGGATTGATCATGTATTTCATGAGTCGCCAGTTACAAGGTGCGAGCAATAAAGCAGCAACATTTGGTCAATCTACAGCAAAGGAAGTATTACCTGATGGAAAAGCGCGGGTAACATTTGCTGATGTTGCAGGAAACAAAGAGGCAAAAGAAGAATTGGTGGAAATAGTTGAATTCTTAAAAAACCCAAAAAAGTTTGCCGACATGGGAGCAAAAATTCCTAAAGGCGCCTTATTGATGGGACCTCCGGGAACGGGTAAAACCCTTATGGCACGCGCGGTAGCCGGTGAAGCACAAGTACCATTTCTCCACATGTCAGGTTCTGAATTTGTGGAAATGTTTGTCGGTGTTGGTGCATCTCGCGTCCGAGATTTATTTGATCGAGCGAAAAAACTTGCGCCTGCGATTGTCTTTATTGATGAAATTGATGCGGTAGGACGTCGTCGGGGAGCGGGACTAGGCGGTTCACATGATGAACGTGAACAAACATTAAACCAAATCTTAGTTGAAATGGACGGGTTTGAACCAAACTCAGGAGTAATTGTTATGGCGGCAACCAATCGTTCTGATGTATTGGATAGCGCACTACTTCGTCCCGGACGTTTTGATCGTCGTGTGACTCTTGATTTGCCGGACATTAAAGAACGAGAAGAGATTTTAACCATTCACATGAAAGGAAAACCTCTTGATGAAACCGTTGATGCGCATGCGCTCGCGGTGCGTACACCTGGTTTTTCAGGTGCAGATCTTGCAAACGTGTTAAATGAAGCGTCGATTTTAGCGGTTCGTCGAGCAAAAGAAAAAGTAGGGAATATTGAAGTCCTTGATAGTATTGAAAAAGTATTATTAGGTCCTGAACGTAAATCTCGCGTATTCTCTGACCGTGAACGCAAAATGACCGCATTTCATGAGGCAGGGCATGCATTGGTGGCACACGTGTTAACACATAGTGATCCGGTGCGAAAAATCTCAATCATTAGTCGTGGACATGCGGGAGGTTACACCTTAAAAATGCCAACCGAAGATAAACATTATCGAACACGCGCTGAATTCAAAGATGAATTAGCAGTGGCGTTGGGCGGTTATGTTACGGAGTTCCATATTTTTGGACCTGAATATCTTTCAACGGGCCCCTCAAGTGATTTGCGCAACGCAACTGCGATTGCACATAGTGTGGTAGCAAATTACGGCATGATGTTTGATCTACCACCACGCACATATGGAACATCAGATGATTTGGTGTTCTTAGGAAAAGAAATTACCCAGAATCGTGATTATAGTGAAAAAACAGCAGAAAAACTTGATGAAAAAGTTGGTGAGTTAATTGAAGAAGCACGCAAACGTGCTTTGGAAGTTATCACAACACATCAAGATACGCTCGTTGCAATTGTGAAAGTACTCCTAGAAAAAGAAACAATTGAACAAGAAGAATTTGAAAAGATTGTGGGAAAAAAACCAACACAAGTATAATCACGGTATAAAATCCTCCGGCAGTACGTCGGGGGATTTTTATTTACACACATGTATCATGCGAAGTGGTAGAGAAAAGTATGCTATACTATAAATATCTATTTATAAGAATAAGCGATATGAGTGAACAAGCACTCTTTAGAAATATATTACATCGCAGCTTTCGCTTAATAATTGAGCGTCCTTCGCTGTGGTTGTTGGGTTTATTAGCATCAGGTACGGCAGGGATGGGTGTTGCAGAATTCGTATACTCATTTGTTGAAACAGTAAAATCTCCTGAAGTACAACAAAGTGGGGTAACATTTGCTGGATCAACATTTGGCGCATTATATGCATGGTTATTACCACCATACACAAACGTATACCTTCCGTTAATGGGAATTTTGTTGTTGGTGATTACGGTTGTGGTATTTTTAATGACCGTCATTTCATTTGGCGCCTTGATTCGAGGTTCCGTTGAAAAGAAAACACAACCATTACCATTGTTGTGGCATCATGGCACCTCACACATGTTTCATTTGTCCGGGGTAGTACTAGCTCGCCACATAGCGATTGCTTTGTTGTTGGCCGGTAGTGTGTATGCAACACAATTTATTGGACAAGTGGGGGGGTTATTTACAGAAGCACTCCAAGTATTGTTGTGGATTTTGAGTGCGGTCATTGTTGCATCAATCAGCTTCTTAAGTATTTATGCGGCAACATCCATGAGTTTGGAAGGATTCAAAATTAAAGAAGCATACGAACGTGCATGGCATACTTTTAAGCGTCACATGGCGGTCAGTATTGAAATGGCACTCGCGTTATTTTTAGTGGAATTAGCAACACTTATTTTAGTTGCAGGAGTAGTGGTGTTACTTGCGGTGCCGGTATACTTCACGTGGATTGTGAGTTTGGTAGCGGGAACGGTAGGATTCTTTAAATATGCACTTATTGTCGCTATTCTCATTCTCTTCATCGTCGGATTCTTCATGGCTGCGTGGTTTACGGTATTTCAAGTAAGTGCCTGGTCATCATTATATTTAAAAACACGTGAAAGTGTTGTGAAATCTCGATTGTTAACATTCTTTGGAATTCATAAATAAAATATCTAACACAGGAGGGGCACATTGATATGAACATGCTTCAAAACACTGATGAACAAGCAAAAGCTCTTGCCCAAAAAATGGCGAGTATTAAAGCTGCAAATGTTGAAGATGATGCAAAAAAAATTGCAACCGCAGCGGGAGTACCCTACATCTCCCTCAAAGGATTCCCCGTTGCACAAGAGGCATTGGCTGCAATTCCTGAAGAACAAGCAAAAGACGCACGCGTTGTGTGTTTTTTGTTTCAAACAGATGAGATGAGAGTTGCAAGTCCTGACCCGACATCGGAAAAAGTGAAGGAGGTCGCGCATCAATTAGGAGAGCGCCATCATGCTAATGTAAAAATTTACGCGATTTCAAATGCGGGATATGACGAGGCAATTGCGATGTATGCACGTATCCCCAAAGTAAAAGAAATTGAAGGGGGAGTAGAAATTTCAGAAGCAGATATTACAAAATACGACAGTATCTTAGCTGATTTTAAGGCGCTACAAGAAAAAATTCCCACGGCATCAACAACTGATATTGTGGTGATGATTGTGGGGGCGGCACTACGTGGAAAAACATCAGATATTCACGTAGAAGCTGAAGAAAAACAGGGAGTGGTACGGTTACGTATCGATGGTATGTTGCATGAGGTTCTCACGATTCCCGGTGAATTAATGCCTCGAGTTGCATCGCGGTTTAAATTAGTGGCGGGTCTTAAAATCAATGTTGATAGTGTGCCGCAAGATGGACGTTTTACAATTACCATGCAAGGAGAAAAGATTGAAGTTCGTGTATCAACATTACCAACAGCATTTGGAGAAAGCATTGTAATGCGTTTGTTGCGTCCTGGTGTTATTGCGCTCGATTTTGATTCATTGGGAATCATGGGACGCGCAGCAAAACAATTGAAAGAACAAATTGCGCGACCAAACGGCATGATTATGACCACTGGTCCAACAGGAAGTGGTAAAACAACAACCTTGTACGCAATTTTGCAAAGTCTCAACAAAGAAGATACCAAAATTATTACTTTGGAAGATCCGGTCGAGTACAAATTAAAAGGTATTGCTCAATCGCAAATCGATCCATCAAAAGATTTCACCTTTGCAAAAGGGTTGCGTTCAATTTTGCGCCAAGATCCTGACATTGTAATGGTGGGGGAAATCCGTGATTTAGAAACAGCCGAAGTGGCAATTCAAGCAGCATTGACCGGACACATCATGTTATCAACGATCCATACTAATTCAGCATCAGGTGCAATTCCACGTTTTTTATCAATGGGAGTAAAACCCTTTTTATTAGCACCAGCGTTAAATGCTATTATTGGTCAACGGTTGATTCGACGATTGTGCGAATGTAAAGTCCCTGAAACTGACGAAGCAAAAATGCAACGTGCGAAAGATTTATTGGCAAAGATGCCACAAGATCACGGGTATGAAGCAACTTTCACGACCCCACAATTTTTTGCAGCAAAAGGATGTGAAAAATGTATGAACCTTGGATACAAAGGACGCTTGGGTATTTATGAAGTGATGGGTATGAATAAAGATATTGAAGCAGCCATCAACTCAGCAAGCGTGTCAGAATTTGTAATGGAAGAAATCGCGGTTAAAAATGGCATGGTGACGATGGTGCAAGATGGTGTGGTAAAAGCATCATTAGGATTAACATCGCTTGATGAAGTATTTAGTGCGGCAGAATAACCTTCCACAAGAAGGATAATTGAGAAGTGTGGTATACTATAATCGTATGACGAAAAATCAGCATGATGAGCTCGAAGATAAATTAGGAAGCTTGGATGAATTTATGCACGCGCCAAGCGATCGACATTTTGAAACAACACGAGTATCACGACATGGACGAAGTGATGTACCTCTTTCTTTGTATAGAAAAATTGCTCTCGCATTTATTTCTATTACCGGTGCATTGCTCATCATCATGTTATTGTTAACGTCGAGTAATGCCACTATTACGGTGACACCTAAGAAGGAAACGGTGAATAACACTTTAATTCGAACTATTGGAAGCTCTATTGATAAAATTGATGGGGTAGTGGTAACTGAAGATTTTGATGTAAGTAAAAGTGCGAGTGTCGAAAAAGGAAGAGAAGTAGAGAGTTTTGCAAAAGGAACGATTACCGTGATAAATACGACCGGCGAAGTAATGGCATTTGTTCCTAAGACAAGATTTCAAAGTAGTGAGGGAATTATTTTTAGAATTACGCAACGGGTTGATATTCCAGCAAACGGAAAAGTTGACGTTGTCGTGGTCAGCGATATTAAAGGAAAAACTGGTGAAGTTGGCGCCCAAAAATTTACCATTCCTGGTTTAACTGCTGCAAAGCAGAAGGTGGTATATGGTGAAAGTAAAGCACCAATGACGGGCGGAATTCGTGTTGCGGGGGTAGTAACTGAACAAGACGTTACCAAACTAGAAAACGACACACTAAAAGAAATGCAGGATAGTAAAGTAAAACAATTTGCTTCCAAGGAAGAAGCGGCAAAATTTAGTGATCGTGTGATTAAGGTTGAATGGTTGAACAAGAAAACTGATGCAACGGTAGGAAGTGAAGTTGATTCATTTACCTTGTCAGGAAAAATGAGAGTAACGGCGGTATTCTTTGATGGAAAAGCAATTGATAGTGCTAGTCGCCAAGCGGTATATGCAAAAGTACCCGATGGTATGAAGTTGCAATCGGTTGGTACTACGGCATATGAAATAGAAAAAATTGATATTGCAGCAAAAACTGCCTCATTAAAAATTACACGAGAAGGAGTAATGGTATTGGATGAGTCGTCATCATTACTGAACCCTGAAAATTTTGTAGATAAAACAGAAAAAGAAATTAATGAAGGATTATCAGAAACAGGGCACGTTGAGAAGATTGATGTAAAACTTCGCCCACGCTGGAGATCAACAACACCAGGAAGTGAAGATGCTATCACGATAAAACTTGAAGAAGTTCAATAACACTAAAACCGCGATAAAACGCGGTTTTTTTAAAGTTATACCCTGACAATTTCTCGGCCATTCTTTAAGATGGAAAGGAATATGGATCTCAAGAATATAAAACAAAAAATAAAGTTAGGGATTTTTTATAAAGATAGCGCCTATCGATATACGCGTTTTATGGTTGCAAAAGTCCTATATAGAATTTCCAAGCAACCAAAATTTTCACATCCCAATACGATAGGAATAATCACCGTAATTCCTGGAGAAGAGCATCCAATCATCAAACTCCCAAAAAATTACCATGAGATCGTTGATAGTATAGTGAAGAGTGGGGACGAAATTTTGCGGGATGCAAAGAAATGTTTGTATATTGCTGAAAAAGAAATCATGGGGCAGCTCTTAGAGAAGAGTAATCAAGTAACACTACGCAGTGAATTGCCAAGCGAAATAACTGAAAAAATAGTAGCAGTGCGAACAAAAAAAGCAGAAGAAGTGAAAGGTCTTGAAGAATTTTGCCAAAGTATTATTCCGCAAGTTGAAGAACACATTTTTGGTAGTTATGTGGAAATAAATTCACCGTTTTTGGAATATAAATTTGCAGGTGCAAAAATGGAAGAAAAGGATGAAAAGTTTCACAGCGACAGACACTACGAAGACACAGTGCGTTTAATTGTGTATTTGAACGATGTTGATGAAGGGTCGGCACCTTTTGAGTATATTCGTCACAAGGTAACCGGTGAAGTTCCTCGTATTCCCGTATCTGAACACCCCACAAAAACAGATAGAACAAGAGTAAAAAAAGAAATTATAGATGAATACCTCAATAGTGGATATGAACGAGTAAAAGTAGTGGGGAAGAAAGGGACATTCATTATTTTTGATAGTAAAATAATACATAAGGCGAACAAAGCCAAAACAGGAGATAGAAAAGTGGTGGTGTTGCCAATACGTCCGGCAACCGCAAAGCATGAGCGATATATCGACGATTCTCGCGTAGATAATGCGTATATTTAGAATGGACGATGCAAAAAACCGCGCCAAAAAAGCGGTTTTATTGACTTTTTAGGAAAAGTGGGTAAACTTGCATCTATAACCTTTCCTAATAGGAGGTGGTTATGAGTAGAGAGGTCATTGCACAGTGGTATGAAAAATTTGCTCCCGGATTGGATCCTCAAAATATTCCTGATAACGCCGTAGTTGACGGAATCATTCTTCCGCTTACTCCCTATGGATTGCAGTACCGTATTACGCTTCCAGACGGAAGTTCGTTCCCGCGCCACCAAAGTGGTCCAGGGGCGACGATTGCCGTGATTCATGATGTAAAATCGGGAGTTCCCAAGGCAATTGCCAAAAAGGAATTCCGTGAAGAAAGTGGAACAAAAATTGCAAAATTCTGTGGGGGATTCGCGGGAAACAGAAGAAATGTCGCCAGGGATATGGTGGAAGTTTACGGTAATCTGGAATGGAGTGTGATAGACTTCGTATCACCTTATGATCGCCAAGATCTGTACCAATTTTTTGTGACACTATTGGCTCGTGAATATGGCAGCATCGTTACAACTCCACCCCCATTTTTCTGTATGGTCGACAGACCAGTTGGCTATCCCAACATCAAGATTTGTAGTGTGATGGGATATGTGGTGTATCGAGAGAATTTGCTCGCGGGTAAAGAAACGGAAGCAGAAGAACTGGGATTGTTTGATTCATTTCACAATAAGGATATGAATCAAATGGGAGACGAAAATAGTGATCGACTCTTGAAATATCTGCAACGGAATGTTGAACATTTGGAAGGAGATTATTTCTCAGTCGTAGAAAAAGTGGAGTAAACCCAAAGCCTGACTCAGGCTTTTTTTAATTGAAAAATAAAAAAACTCGAAGTTTATTCGAGTTTACTTGAGGAGAAGTACGATCATGACACCACTAACTGCAAAGAGAATGCCTGCCATGCGATAGTGGTTGTACGCATCTTTGCGAACGCCGAAACTCCACAAACTCGTAAGAATGATAGAGAGTCGTTTGATGGCGATGACAAAGGGAACGGTGAACAAAGTGAGTGCCCACACTTGAAACAACACGGTTACCGCATTGATGGTGCCACCAATAGCAAGCAGCGAAAAGTGTTGCTTAATTGCGATAGGCTCTTTCTTGTTCATGTAAAGTAGTGTGCATGTGAGAAAGAACATAACAAACAGGGAATCAATTACCAAGTAAAATGGACCACTGGCACGCTGTATGGCAAGTTGGTCAAGATTCGCGGTTACTGAGTAGATTGCTGCAACACCCAATTTGGAACGAACTCCTGGCTGCGTCATCATGGTGATGAATGGATCAGCAAATGTACGGAGTGCACTATGTTCAGGATTTCGCTTTCCTGCGTGTTGTGACCCGTAAATTCCCAAACCAATCATCACAATTCCCACCCATTGCCACACACCGACCACATTGTCGGTCATGAGTGGGTTGGTCAATACAAGGAAAACGGTGGTGAGTGCGAGAATGGGTTGTGTCTGAGAAAGGGGACCAAGAGCGAGTGCTCGCATGTAGAGTACGTTGGCTACAGCCAAAAGTACGGCATGGATGAGCACGATTGTATAGAACCCCTCCTTGATTTCTGGAAATCCATTCGTAAATCCTTGATAGAGAAATACGGAGAGTACGACAGGGAAGGTGAAGATACCAAGAAACAAAGCTTTTGCAATGGCAGATGCTTGGATGCTGGCGCGAGAACTATGGAAGATGTCGCGGGAGGCTTCCAAAAATGCAACCAAAAATGGGATCAGTAGTACTATACTCATGGTGTTCTCCTTTGAGAAAGAACTGAAGGGAGTATTTCAAGATAATACCAAAAAGTCAAGGATTTTTATTGGTATTGGTATTGGTATTGGTATTGAAAAATAAGGAAATTATACACTTCACAAGAGTGATAAGTATCGATAGGGTTGAGGTATAGTAATAGCGTAAATTTATGAAACCAGTACTCAATAGTGACCAAATTTGGGACATGATTCTTAATAGCCCGCCATTTGTGATTGCTGAAGCGGGGAAGAATTTTATCATGACCGTAGGAGAACGCTCAGTGGAGGATTATTTACGCAACGCAAAATTATTGGTGGATGAAGCGGTTGCTGCAGGTGCACACGCCATTAAATTTCAAACACATACGGTTGAAGATGAACAATTAAACCTTGCTATAGAGTCGCCTCATTTTAAAGGTGGGGACCGTTATAAATGGGTGACCCGCAACACACTCGCAACTCCGGTAGAAGAATTTTGGAAACCTTTGAAACAATATTGTGATCAAAAAGGAATTATTTTCTTTTCAACTCCCATGACCCGCGAGAGTGCAAAAAAATTAGCACAACTTGATGTGCAATTGTGGAAAGTGGGTTCAGCCGATATTTTGGATTTTGTATTACTTGATTATTTACGTAATACCGGGAAACCAATTTTGATTTCAAGTGGTATGAGCACGCTTGATGAAGTAAAACGTGCGGTTAATTTTATTAAAGAAAAAAATGACCGGGTATTAGTATTTCATTGTGTTTCTCGATATCCATGTCCTCCGGAAAGTTTACGATTGGGAACTATCAATTATTTGCGACAAGAATTTCCGGGAACTCCGATTGGATTTTCAGATCACTCTATTGGACAGGATGGAATCATGGCAGATTTAATTGCAACAGGGTTGGGGGTCAATGCCATTGAAAAACATTTTTCCATTGGTCGTGATATTTACGGAGCAGATCACAAAGTTTCCATGACACCAGATGAATTGGAGCAATTGATGAAAGGAATTGAACGCATGAAAACAGATGCAGCGTACAAAACAGAAATCATGAGTAGTGAGTGGGCACAAAAAGCACAGGAAGTAGTAGTGAAAGAGTTGCAAAATGAGGAATCTGCTTTTCCTGGAATTTTCAGAAAGTCATTGATGGCGGCACGCGACATAAAAGCAGGGGAAGTGGTAACCAAAGAAATGTTGTATGCTATGCGTCCGTATATGTTTGCGGGGGGGCTACCAACATCACATGAATATGTGTTGATGCTCGGTAAAACAATAACGAAAGACTTAAAAAAGTACGATCCTATTACGACGGCAAGTTTTGAATAAAGAGAAGAGAAAAATCCTGGCTTTTGGCTGGGATTTTTTGTGTGAATGGGGGGATTTGTAAACTTCACGCGTCTGCGATAGACTGGGACTATACAATATATCTATGGAAAATCAAGAATTACAAGCAATGCGTCACACGACTGCCCATGTGTTGGCAGCTGCATTAACTCAATTATATCCCGGCGTGAAACTAGGGGTTGGTCCTGCAACTGAAACGGGTTGTTATTATGATGTGTTGGTACCAAATGGGAAAAAAATCAGCGATACCGACTTTGAAGATATTGAGAAAAAAATGAAAGAAATTGTGGGTCGTGATGTTCCTATGGTTCGGGAAGAAATGGGAATTGATGAAGCAATTGCTTTATTCCAAAAACTTGAACAACCATTTAAAGTCGAATTATTACAGCAACTCAAAGAAAAGGGAACAACCGCAGTACTTGCTGACAATGAATTGCAAGATGTTGATGCAACGAAAATCAGTGAAGTCTCGGTGTATAAAACGGGGGAATTTGTAGATTTGTGCCGCGGGCCACATATTGCAACAACGGGAAACGTAGGTGCCTTTAAGTTACAAAAATTAGCCGGTGCTTATTGGCGAGGTAGTGATAAAAATCCACAAATGCAACGGGTGTATGTGTTGGCATTTGAGAATGAGCAAGCTTTAAAGGCTCATCAAACCATGCTTGAAGAAGCAGCAAAACGCGATCATCGAGTCCTTGGTAAGGAATTGGATTTATTTGTATTCTCAGACTTAGTTGGTCCTGGTCTTCCCTTATGGACACCACGCGGTACGTTTGTTCGCCATGCGTTGAATGATTATGTATGGGAATTACGTGAACAAAAAGGATACGAACGCGTCACTATCCCACACATCACGAAAAAAGATTTATACGAAACGAGTGGTCATTGGGGAAAATACGCCGATCAATTATTTAAAGTTTCAACACGAGAAGGTCATGAATTTGCCATGAAGCCAATGAATTGTCCGCACCACTCTCAAATTTACGCAGCGCGTAAACGAAGTTATCGTGAATTACCACAACGATACAGTGAAACAACGATGGTATATCGTGATGAACAAACTGGGGAATTATCAGGACTTTCACGGGTACGTTCTATTACTCAAGATGATGCCCATGTATTTTGTCGTGCATCGCAAGTAAAGGATGAATTTTTCAAAGTGTGGGACATCATCGACACATTCTACAAAACATTTGGATTTGAATTGACGGTACGTTTGTCACTCCATGATCCAAAAACACCTGAAAAATATTTGGGAACGAAAGAGTTGTGGGAAAAAGCCGAACAAGCAATTCGTGATTTAGCAAAAGAACGGGGAGTGGCAACGGTAGATGGAATTGGTGAAGCAGCAATCTATGGACCAAAAATCGACTTCATGACAAAAGATTCTATTGGTCGCGTGTGGCAGGTTGCAACAATCCAACTCGACATGAACCAACCAGAACGATTTGATTTGAGTTGTGTAAATGAAGAAGGAAAAGATGAACGCATTGTCATGATTCACTGCGCAATCATGGGATCAATCGAACGATTTAGTAGTGTGTTTATTGAACATACTGCGGGTAATTTCCCACTCTGGTTGTCACCAACCCAAGTACAAATTGCTTCAGTAGCTCAAACGCACGTTGACGCAGCACATGCTCTTGCAACTGAATTACGGGAAGCTGGAATTCGAGTGGTCATTGATGATGGTAATGATACGGTAGGAGGAAAAATCAAAAAAGTTGCTCAATGGAAAGTTCCGTATGCTATTGTGTTGGGTGATAAAGAATTGGCACAACCCAACTTATCAATCAGAGTTCGGGGTAAAAAGGATTTGTGGGAAGTTTCAAAAGATGAATTTATTAAAATTTGTAAAGAAAAACTCGCACAAAGAACACTTGAGTTATAGTGATAGGATAAACGCCTCCATGACCTGGGGGCGTTTTTTATTGACGAAATGACGATAAAACCATACAATTCATATTGTCGCAATGGACGCGACAGAGGGGGGAAGCAATGTGCCAAAGTAGAAACGAGGGCTTTGACAGAAGTCCTCAAACTGACCGTGAAAGGTCACGTAAGGTGGCGCATACGCGCAAAGAAAGAAAAATAGATCATCGTTTCTATGCGCATGGGTGTGGGATGTTTATGTCATCACGCACCAATGATCCTGAAACAGTGAATACCGGAGAACCTCGTGAGTAGTAAACCTGACATTGAAATTGAAGGTTGGCTGCTCAATGAAGTAGCTCGGAAGAAAACCGGAAAAATAATTATAAATAGTGACAAACCAATTGTTGATGAGCTTGAATGCACGCATCAGCAAGTGTGTGAGATTGTCATTTGCTATTTGAAGAAATGTAAAGAGTACCAACGACTCTTCGCAATTTCCTTTGGAAAATCTTCTAAAGAGTTTAGTGATTATCGTTCGTGTTCCCTTGATGAAGTAGGGTTGGTTGATTTTTTGAACTTTGTTCGTCGGCACAGCCGATTTGTATGGAACGTTGATCCGGTGATTACGGCGAGTAAGTTGATTGGTTTCAAAAAAAGATTGGAAAAAATTTGTACATATTTGTTGACTGAACTTGATGAGGAGATACTTCGCCACTATCAGCACGTTAGTACAAATGAGATGTAAAAAGTAAAAAGCCTACCTATGCGGGGGCTTTATTTATTTCCTAAAATTCGGTAAGGTAGAAGTACTTATAAACGGGCACAAAAGAGCGTCTATGAAAGAATTAGAAAAAGCATACGAAGCATCACAACATGAACAAGGCATGTATAAAAAATGGGAAGAGTCCGGTTTTTTTAATCCTGATGTGTGTGTTGAAAAAGGGGTTGTAGCAAACGATGCTCCTGTGTTTTCGATGGTGTTACCACCACCAAATGTTACCGGTACCTTGCACATGGGTCACGCAACCATGTTGGCGATTGAAGATGTGGTCACCCGATTTCATCGTATGAAAGGTTTTAAAACGGTGTGGATTCCAGGAACCGATCATGCGGGAATTGCAACACAAAGTAAAGTAGAAAAAATATTACAAAAAGAAGAAGGAAAATCTCGCTTTGATTTAGGACGAGAAAAATTTTTAGAAAAAGTAGAAAATTTTGCGCGTGATTCACATGACACCATTGTTGCACAATGTAAATCAATGGGGGCTTCTCTTGATTGGTCACGCGAATGCTACACACTGGATGAAACGCGAAATAAAGCGGTACGTGAGGTGTTTGTACGCATGTATAAGGATGGAATCATTTACCGAGGATACCGAGTTATTAATTGGGATCCTGTTGGGCAAACCGTAATTTCAGATGATGAAGTGGTGCATAAAGAAGTAACGGCAAAGTTGTATACATTTCGCTATGCAGCCGATTTTCCAATTCCTATTGCAACAACCCGTCCGGAAACAAAAGTAGGTGACACGGCCGTGGCAGTACATCCGCAAGGGAAGTGGAAGCAATACATTGGTAAAACTTTTGAAAATATTTCATTTGCAGGAACCAAGCTTACTATTACGGTAATTGGGGATGAAAGTGTTGATGAAAATTTTGGTACGGGAGCGCTCGGTGTAACACCAGCACACAGTACTATCGATGCGGACATGGCAACGCGTCATGGGGTTTCGATGGTGCAAGTTATTGATGAAACTGCACACATGATGAAAAGTGCCGGGGAGATGGTTGCTGGATTATCAGTGAATGAAGCTCGAGAATCGGTAGTAGAATGGTTGAAGGTGCAAGGTTTGATGATTTCTGAAGAAGAAACGGTACAAAATATTTCTCTTGCTGAACGCACCGACGGTGTTATTGAACCATTACCAAAGTTGCAATGGTTTGTCGCGGTGAACAAAGAATTTGATCATTTTGGAAAAAAGACGACCTTAAAAAAATTGATGCAGGAAGCAGTACGTGAAAAAGGAATCACTATTATTCCGGAACGTTTTGAAAATACGTATTTCCATTGGATTGATAATCTCCGTGATTGGTGTATTTCACGACAGTTATGGTTTGGTCATCGAGTACCTGCTTGGTATAAAGGAGATGAGGTATATGTAGGAACAGAAGGTCCACAAGAAGAGGGATGGAAACAAGATGAGGACACACTTGATACCTGGTTTTCATCAGGCATGTGGACATTTTCAGTACTCGGTTGGCCAGAAAAAACAAACGATCTCAAAACGTATCATCCGACAACATTGTTGGAAACAGGGTATGATATTTTGTTTTTTTGGGTTGCGCGCATGATTTTGATGAGCACCTATGTACTCAATGAAATTCCCTTTAAGCAAGTGTATTTGCATGGATTGGTACGCGATGCACAAGGAAGAAAAATGTCTAAGTCATTGGGCAATGTTATTATTCCTGAAACATTGATTACCCAATACGGAACTGATGCGACCCGTCTATCATTACTACTCGGAATTTCTCCGGGAAACGACGTAAAATTATCTGAGGAAAAAGTGTCAGGCTATCGAAATTTCACCAATAAATTGTGGAACATGAGTCGTTTCATGTTGGGAAACATTGAAAAACCACAAATAAATCCAGCAGTTCCAAAACCACAAACAGTTGCGGACTCATGGATTTTGTCGCGTTTACATTCGTTTGTTATTCCTGAAGTGACCAAGCGGTTAGAAAATTATGATATTAGTGGAGCGGGGGAATTATTGCGTGAATTTACGTGGAATCAAGTGGCTGACTGGTATTTGGAGATGAGTAAAATTGAAAAAGGTAATGGAGAAATGCTCAATTATTTGTTGCACGCGTTGTTGATATTATGGCATCCGTTCATGCCCTATGTGACGGAGGCGATTTTTGGTGCGATACATGAAGGAGAATTTTTAATGGTGCAACAATGGCCTAAAGCAAAATCAATTGCCGACAAAAAAGCAGAAGAGAAAATAGAACAAGTACAAGAAGTAGTAACAATGATCCGTAATCTTCGTGCTGAATTTGGTATGGAGCCAAAAGTGGTGGTGCCAGCAGTGATTAAAGGAAATTATGGAGATTTGGAAGATGCTGCGCTATATATCACTGCATTAAGTAAAACAACGCTGACATTTGAGAATAGTGCGGATGTGTTGCATGTTGTTCTTGAAAAAAGCGACAACATGAAAGAAAAAGAGAAAGAACGCAATCAAAAAGAAATTGAAAAATTAACACCCTACATTGGCAGTCTTGAGAAAAAATTAAGCAATGAAGCGTTTGTTGCAAAAGCATCACCAGAAGTAGTTGCACAAGAACGCGAAAAACTCGCGGTGGCAAAATTAAAACTAGAAACATTATTAAAAGAAGGGTAATTATATGATGCAATGGCAAAAACACCTGATTGGTATTTTGAAAAAAAATGACATAGAAATTGATGTGTCATTGTTGGGGGTGCCACCACAAATTACCAAAGGACATGTTGCAATACCGGCGTTTACCATTGCAAAACAAAAAGGAAAAAATCCCTCACTTATTGCTGCCGAAATGGCAACGTACTTTATTCCTGATGAAATGGTAGTCAGTGCACACGCAGAAGGACCATATTGTAATATCGTTTTGACCGCGCAAGCTCTGCAAGAAATTCTTGCTGTGGTGGAAAAAGATAAGAATACTTTTGGTAATCGAGGGGTGAGTGATAAAACCATCATGCTTGAATATTCTCAACCAAACACCCATAAGTCATTCCACATTGGTCATGCGCGTAATGTGATGTTGGGAAATGCGCTGGCACATTTATGGGAAACACAAGGTAATACGGTTATTCGAGCTACGTATGTGAATGATGTTGGTTCTCATGTGGCAAAGTGTCTGTGGGCGTTTATGATGCTCCACGATGGGGTTGCACCTCAAACCGATAAGGGAACGTGGTTGGGACGCATATATGCCGAAGGGGAGGCGGCACTAAAAGAAAATGAAGAGGCGCAAGAAGAAATGCGTGCTATTTTAAAAAATCTTGAAGAAGGAAAAGAAGATGTTGTGGCGATCTGGAAAGAAACCCGACAATGGAGTCTTGAAAGTTTTAAAAAAATATATGAAACCACAGGCACAGAATTTGCACAGTGGTATTTTGAAAGTGATGTTCGTGCTCAAGGGCAAGTATTAGTCGATGAATTATTGGAAAGAGGTATTGCGCAAAAAAGTGATGGAGCGGTAATCATGGATTTGGAAAAAGAAAATCTTGATGTGCTTGTGATACGAAAAAGTGACGGGGTTGGGTTATATGCAACGTCAGACTTGGGTTTGGCTCTTGAAAAAATGAAAACAGCGTGGGATGAAAGCGTGGTGTTAACTGATGTGCGCCAAGCATTATACTTTAAACAACTCCACAAAACATTAGAGTTGTACGGCGTAGAGCGAAAGTTCTCCCACATCGGTTATGAATTCGTCACGTTGAAATCAGGATCCATGTCATCACGAAAAGGCAATGTAATTTTATTTGAAGATTTTTGGGCTGAGGTGGTGGAGGAGGCTATTACGCAAACACAAAAACGTCATGAGGATTGGACTGAGGAAACGGTGAAGGATGTTGCGCAAAAAATAACAAATGCGGCAATCGTATTTTCAATGTTGAAAACAGCACCATCACAAGTCATTACCTTTGATAGGGACGACGCACTTTCTTTTGAAGGATTTACGGGCCCCTACGTGTTGTACACCTACGCACGTATCATGCGTCTCCTTGAAAAATTACCCGCAAATCAAACTGAGGGTGAATTAATGCATCATTTGGAACACGCGCTCCTCATGCAATTACACCAAACATCAGACACACTCCATAAGGCAGCTCATGATCAAAACCCAGCAACGGCGTGTAAGTTTGTGTATGATTTGTGCCAAGCGTTTAGCTCATATTATGGGCAAGTCCAAATTATTGAAGGGGATTCAATTCCAAAAAATCGCGTGCGTCTATTGAAGGGAATTGCACAAACCATCAAGAATGTCCTGACTATTCTTAACATTGAGGTAGTGGAAAAAATGTAATCCACAGTATCGCACACAAAATGTGTACAATATGTGCATATATCGCTTTCATTTTGAGGAAAAATAAGCTACAATAAAGCAAATTCATGACAACCACTATGCGCATGCTTCGAAATAACGATGAAGAAGAAAAGTTTGAAAATACAACTCCTGATGAAGTAGAAACTATTGTGGGACCCTCAGTAAAAGTGGAGGGAGATTTTGTATCAAAAGGAAACGTAGTTATTGAAGGAACAGTCATGGGAAGTGTTAAAACGGAAAGAAATTTACGTGTTGAAGAAGGCGCCGTTATTAATGCGAGTGTTGCTGCTGAAAATGTACGCGTTGCAGGAGAAATTAGAGGAAATGTGCAGGCATTGAGTATGTTGGAATTAACACCAACTGCGCGCGTCATGGGGGATGTATACACAAAAACATTGGTAGTTGCAGCTGGCGCAATTTTGCATGGCGCCTGCAACATGAGTGATGAAAAACCAGTAACAACCCGCGGGGGACAAACAAAAAAGTCATCACGTGTCGCAAAAGAAGAAGATTTTGAAATTGAATTTGACGACATGCGTTCAAATTCGTAAATGAGTGAGTTGTAACAAGAAAGCTGTATGTATGTGTATTTGTACGACACATTTTTAAAGGACAAGAAACATGCGGCATTCTTACAGAATTGTGAAAATCGCCTCACGGATTTTGGTATTTTTGGAAAAGTAATTCGCATTACCAGTTTTACAAACCCTGGAGCGATGTTACAAGATGAAATGAGAAGAGGGGTAAAATCGGTTGTTATTGTGGGAAATGATGATACGTTTGCGCGTGTTATTTCTCGCAGCGCACATTTGCCACTTATTTTTGGTTTTATTCCGGTTGGTGAACATTCCGAAATGGCCCAAATTTTAGGAATTCCAACCAACGAAGGAGCTTGCGATGTGATTTCACGAAGAAAGATAGAACGTGTTGATGTGGGGAGTATGAATGATCGTTTTTTCTTTCGCCAAATATTCATTGAAGGTGTGAAAGCGACAGTGGTCTGTGATAATATATTTTCAGTTGAAGCAAATGAAGAAGCTGAAATTGCGGTTTGTAATTTGGATGTACCAGCGTGGGTTGATAGAAAGCAGGTTCACCCACAGGATGGTTGTTTGAGTGTGTATATCCGCCCTAGTAAGCGATCATTTTTTGGAAAAAAATTTGAAAAACCAACAATATTACAAGCGAAACATGTACAAATTAGAGGAGTAAAGCCATTTTTTTCTACTATTGACGGAATTCAAGCAAAGGAGCAATATATTGACGCACGGGTAACTGACAAAACCTTTTCAGTTATCGTGGGGAAGGAAAGAAAATTTTAAGTGAGTCCGGGTGGCGGAATTGGTAGACGCACTAGCTTGAGGTGCTAGCGGGGCGACCCGTGGAGGTTCGAGTCCTCTCTCGGACATATGATGAAACTGACGTAATGGTCAGTTTTTTCGTTGTCTTCGGGTTGACCCAATGTCTATTCCTTGATACGCTACCAAAAGCAATTCCATCAGGATGAAAGGAGGGAGTTGTAGTATAACCCTTTGCCCGCAGGGAGGTTTGTATGCGCGGCATACGGATGGAGCGAAGATTAATACAGTATCTTCGTTCTATGGGTGCAGTAATTTATTCTAATGAAACACTGGATCACCAAAAAATTGATTTTGTGTTTGCAGGTTTATTGGGAAATGGTGATGGATGTGTAGACGTGACGCGTGAAATAGCGATACAGCTGACAACCGCACCGACAAATATTAGTAAGTTTGAAAAATTTGTTGCAATTAGTAATAGTTCAAGTTTTCCCTACACAAAAAAACTGTACATAGCAATGCCCCCACGGGGGATGACGGGTGAAAAAGTTCTTGCAATCATTTTCTCGATATTAGTATCTATCCAGTACAATCGTGAAGATGAAGCAAGCAGTAAGGACAAGGTTGCTTGTTTGATCTTTGCAGATTGTACCTATGCATTTACCAATGCAGAAGGATATAAAGAAATGGTGTATCGGGAATATAATTTGGTGGACGGCGTTGACACGCGGAACTTTATTCCACTGGGGACAAGGCTGACAGGCACTGTCTTTGCAACGTCTCTCCAAATGGATAGTGGGTATATGTTTGTGAACGCGGGAGGTCAAAGATTTTTTGTACACAAGCAAGATCAAAATAAACACATTTGGGACTTAATTCAGGTAAAAATATTAGCTAAAGAAGTAGTGCGCGTACAATTCATAATAATGGATTATGCGGCACGAATTGGTGAAGGACAACGTGTTTGTATACAAGAAATTGCCTAAGGGGCATAAACTCACGGATATGGTGAGTTTTTTATTTGGGGAAGGATACACTTGCAAAAAAAAGAAAGGTGGCGTAAGGTATTCACATATTACGCGCCTATAGCTCAGCTGGTAGAGCGGCTCCCTCTTAAGGAGATGGTCGCAGGTTCGATCCCTGCTGGGCGCACCAAGGTGAAAATATAATATGGACAATTAGCTCAGTTGGTTAGAGCGACTGCTTTACACGCAGTAGGTCGTAGGTTCGACTCCTACATTGTCCACCAAAACTCCTCCGAATATATTCGGGGGATTTTTGTTTTATCCACCGTTATTTTAAAACAATACATTCAAAATTTGGTATACTATAAATAACTAAATTTTTATTTTACATATTGTATGCCTCCAAAACGTTATTCTCAGCCGAAAAAATCACAAGTAGATCTTGAAATTACCACAGCTCAAAAAGTGATGTTGGGTGTTGCGTTATTGGCAAGTATTGGAGCATTTGCTGCAGGGTTTGCTGCGATTCCAAATGCGAATTGCAACAAGGGAGATAAAAATTGTTTTACAAAAACAGGATTAGTTACAACAAGCATAAAGACTGGACAAGTTACAACATCGATTAAAACTTCACAGACAACTACCCAACCAAAACTACCGACAAGTAGCGTTACAATGAACGCAGAGAAAGTTCTTGCAGGAAGTTTGGTTGTAGCAGAAGAAAATGTGGCAGGTGGCGTATACTATAAGGGAGTTGATGGAAAGTTTGCTAAATTTGAAAATTTGGAAGCATTCAAGACATGGTTATCATCAGTAAAATACAATACTACCTTTATTAAGGTTCCACAAAAACAAATAAATCACTTCCTTAGTGGTCAAAGAATCCTCTTAAGACCGGGTAGTAAATTATTAAAAGTAGAATCAGATAATGCGGTATTGTATGTGTGTGAAAAAGATAGTATTTGTCGTGTGGGTGACGCCGTAACTGCAACTGGTTTAATGGGAAATAACTGGAATAATAATGTGTTGAGTATTACAAAAACTGAAGAGGGTTTATATAAGAAAGTTAAAACTCTTTCTAATGGGGATGATATAAATATTTATAAACAAAAATATTTGTTAAATAAATATCCAAGCATTGATAAATATCTCGGTCTCTAATAACAAACCGCTACGAAAGTAGCGGTTTTTAGTGTATGAAAAAATGGGTAGATGACATGAAAAAATATTGGTGGGCTTATCTCTTGCTGCCAATCACGTTGGTCGTTAACCCATGGGGGTATGATGCTTTTGAAAATGAAAAAGTAAGTATTTTGTTACTAGCTTGTTCGTTTGTTCTCCCAACAGTTGTAAGAAATCGAAAAGTAATACTCCAAGAAATTACATCAGCAAGTTATAAAACACCAAGTTTGTATTATTCGTTATATGTGGGGTGGGGAACGGTTGCAACGCTATTTTCGGTTGCACCGATTCGTTCATTAACGGGGAGCATGTTACGAAGAGAAGGATTGATTACGGTCTTACTTGGTTTTGTTTGGTATTGGTATCTTCGTTTGCAAAAGAAGGATGATGAAAAGTTGCTTAAAATATTCGGTATAGTAAGTATTGTGATTACTGTATTAACAAGCGCCTTGGCGTTAGCACAATTGCAAGTTGGGAATTTTATATACACCGATATTCCCCTCATTGATACTGATAAACCGTTGTATTTATTGCGGCCATCGTCTACCTTTGGGCATCCACTGTATTTTGCAATAGCTATCATGACGTTATTACCATTTGCTTACGCATATCTTAAAACCCAAACAAACAAAATAAAATACACCCTGCTGGTTATGGTAGGAAGCGTTATGGTTCCTGCGTTATATGTAACCCGTAGTCGAGTAGTCATCGTGATGGCGGTAATATGGATTGCTGCGTATCTCTACCAAAATTGGAATAAAAAAAATGCGTTGTTATTGTGTGGAGTTTTAGTTATAAGCGGGGGAGCGTTGTTTGTAAATAGTAATATTCGTAAGGTGTACTTACGACTACCGTCAGTAGTTGTGCGGTTGTATGAATGGAAGTATGGAATTTCATATATTATCAAGAGTCCATTTTTTGGTTATGGATTTGAAACCTACGATGTTTTTTCTGTTGCACGTGAACGAAAAGAAGGTGAACCAAATGATGGAATAGCAGATAGGCTCCATATCTGGTTACTGGATATACCATGGGAAACAGGGATTCCTTCACTTATATTTTATGGAGGAATGTGGTTTTTGGTGCTTTCCCCAAGAAAAAAAAGAGAGGGAATAACTGCTGCTGCATATTACGCGAGCGCACAATATATGTGTGCAATGTTAACGATGTTTAATTTTTCATTTGGATTTTATATAGTGCCGTTATTACTTGCATTACTCGATGCACCTCTAGTGCAAAATAGAGAGAAGAATAGTTGGGGAATGTATGTGGGAAGTGTTGGATTGGGAGTTATTGCTATAGCACCATCAATTTCATTAGTGCTTTTGTATCGCTGTATCGTACCAGATCAATTTGATGGGGAACGGGCACGCATTGATTGCCATGTCGCAAGAAAAATAACACCGTGGTATGGAGAATTGTATATGTTTGAACGTGATACGTTAAAAAATGACGAAACCACACAAGATGCCCGAGTGCAACTCATGGAAACAGCACGAAAGGTTGGTGCACCATCATATAAAAACCTGTCCCCAGAATAGGAGGGGTAAAATGTGGTATACTATCTGCATATGGATGTGAATGTTTTTGGAAATTATTCAGCAACTGTATATTTTGCCTTAGCATTAGGAATTTTGTATTGGGCATGGACATTCATACAAAAAAACAGAGTGGGAGGTGAGAGGATTTCATTGTTTAGTAAAAAAAGTAGTAGTCATGAATTGCCTTTTTGTACTGATTTATTAGCAAAAGCTCGAGAAGGGAAAATGGATCCTGTCATCGGTCGCACCGAAGAAATCGATCGAGTCATTCATATATTATCTCGAAGAACTAAAAATAATCCGTTATTGGTTGGACCAGCGGGTGTTGGAAAAACAGCCATTGTTGAAGGTTTGGCGGTAAAAATTGCCAGTGGCGACATTCCCGAGTATTTAAAATCAAAAAAAGTATTCTCATTAAATATTACAGAGTTATTATCAGGGACTCGCTATCGCGGTGATTTTGAAAAAAGAGTATTCGAATTATTGCAATCGTTAGAACAAAGTGAACGAGGTATTATTTTGTTTGTAGATGAAATTCACATGTTGGTGCAAACAAAAGGAACAGAAGGTGCGTTGAACATTACGGACATTTTAAAACCATCGTTGGCAAGAGGTGAATTGCAAATTATTGGTGCAACAAGTAATAAGGAGTATGACGAATATATTGCACCCGATGAAACGCTCGAGCGTCGTTTCCAAGTGGTAACCGTAGGAGAACCGACAGTAAAAGATGCAATTGAGATTGTAAAAGGAGTCAAACAGCATTATGAATTATTTCATGATGTCGCAATTGACGATAAGGCTGTTGAAGCGGCAGTGCGCTTATCACACGAGTATATTAAAAAAAGAAAACTACCTGATAAGGCGATTGATTTAATAGATGAAGCGGCAGCCGCGTTAAAAGTGCGAGCAACACAAGCACCAAACTCCGCTTTGGCTTTGTTGCATGGCGCATCATATCAAACGCGATGTGAATTTGATGAGTGTCCAGTAGAACTCATAGAATTACGCACTCAACTGAAAAAATATCGTAAAGATGAAAAGAGAAAATTAACCAAATTCCAACTGGAGTCATTGCATAAAAAAATGTTAGAGACTGTAACGCGCATTGAGGAAATTGAAAAAACATTACAAAAGAAAGAAGGGAAGCCAATGGTTACGGCGATGGAGATTAAAAAAATTGTTGCTGATTGGGTACATATGCCATTGGCAGATATTCATTAGTATGGGAATAGTAATTGGATTGGTAGTTATTGGTATTGGTGCACTCATGGTTATTAAATCAGAAGGTTTTTTAACGACGTTTGGCATGATTCCCTGGGCTGAAAGTAATTTGAGTGGTGGTTCACTCATGTTTTATAAACTATTGGGAATCATAGCTATTGTTGGGGGAATATTAGGTGCAACGGGTTTATTTGGGGATTTAGTTTTGTGGTTACTGTCGCCATTATTTAGAAGTCGCGTATAATTTTGCGTTGACAAAAACAGGAAAAAACGATACAGTGCACGTACTATGAACTTCGCACAATTATTCTCATTTTCATACTGGTTTGAACGAGTGTTTCCAATGACACAAGCATCAATGCTTATTTTTGCTGGTGCATGCGCAGTATTCATTGTATTGGGATATGTGATGTTACGAAAATCACAAAAAAATACCGTACAACAAGTTTTAGCACGTGGCGCGATGCAATTAGGAGTAGTGGAAGCTGTTTGGTTATTTTTTCACTATCAAGAAATTCCACTAGTGTGGCAACGAGGAGTTGCATTATTGGCAGGACTTTGGGTAATTGCAAAAACAGCAAAAGCTTACTACTTAGTGGTAAAAGTATTACCATCAAAGCGTGCGGCAAATACCGCGCAAGAATTGAAAGCTAAATATTTACGTTCTCGCTAAGATATTATGAATGGAGGTATTGGAAAAACGGGTGAATTGATTGCCGCCCGTTTTTTAATTCAAAAAGGGTACGAGTTAGTCGCAAAAAATTATTGGACAAAATGGGGCGAGGTAGATCTTATTGCAAAAAAAGACGAGGTCTTAGTTTTTATCGAAGTGAAAACGACGACACTCAATAGTGCATATCAGGCCGAAGAACGAGTTGACGCAAAAAAATTAGAAAAATGCATGAAGGCGGCAACGCGTTATTTACAAGAGGGGGATCATGAAGGTGATATGGTGCGGTTTGATGTAATTGCAGTAACCTTGGATGAAAAAACAAAAGAAGCGCACGTAAAACATTTTGAAAATATTACTGCATAAATAAAAAAACCTCGTGAATCACGAGGGGGTAATTATAAGTGGGTTTATGGTGGTAATTGCTGTTTGATTTCTTTCGTCTACAACAATCACGATCCCACTTCTATAGTAGTACTTGATGCCATATTCGTAAGAGGAAGTGCCACGATGTCGTGACAAAACATCTCGATTTTTTTGGTCAGGAATTAATCCATGGCGGTACACGTGCATAAGAGCACAGTGAGCATGCCGCACAAGAGGATCAGCGCGCATGTGAGCTATCATTTTCGATTTTTTTTCTTCAACCCCATGAAAACGATGCAGAAATCGTGCGATCGAGTGGTAGGTGATAGTAATAGTTCGTTGTCGATTGGGTTGATTGAGATCTAGTACATGAGGCCACAAATCAACAATAATACCATATTCGTCAACTTCAAGTATCAATGTTTTACCACGATAGTATTCTGAAGTTTCGTGAAGACGAGTGAAAAAGTGCGGGTGTGTTCCAAAAAAATTATGGAGTTCCGCGGTCGACATCATTTCCAAATCCTGTATTTCATTACCAAGTAGATTGAAGGCAAGTTTGGTAGTTTCTTCGGTAATATTCCAAGGGAAAAATTGAAAAAAACGCATGCAGAAGATTCTGCCAATTTCTCTGGTAAACTTGAATTCTTTTTTTTGCGCGAAAACTACCACGCAGACACCTCCTTGTAAGGGGCTGAAGGTTAAGGAACTCATGCAATAATAAGGCCAAATGAAGAATAAGTCAATAAAAACGGTTTGCCTACTTTGACAAAAAACGCTAAATATGCTATAGTATACACAGTAAATGCTAGCTTGTAGGCTAGCTATTTTTTTGGAAAATAACGTATGTCATCATCACCAATCGCACAAGCATTGCATGAAATTGCAGATCAAAAAGGTCTCGATTTTGAAGTAGTTTTAGGTACTCTTGAAGCCGCCCTTGCTGCTGCATATCGTAAAGATTTTGGAGATAAAAACCAAAATATCGTCGTGCAATATAATCCAGAAACCGGAGCAATGCGGGTTTTTGATGTGAAGACGGTGGT
>CAZUUO010000005.1:0-30250 GCA_964622665.1 uncultured Gammaproteobacteria bacterium
CCTTGTAATTGTTTTGCTACTTGTCCATTTTGAAACACGATGAACGTTGGAATACTCATGATACCGTAACTTTCAGCAGTATCAGGACTTTCATCTACATTCAATTTTCCAATTTTTACTTCTTTACCTTCTGTTGCGTGTGCCAATTCTTCCATGGTTGGCAACATACGTTGACATGGTCCACACCATGGTGCCCAGAAGTCTACCAATACGGGAACTTTGGCATCTAATACTTCTTCCTTAAAATTTGCGTCGGTAAATACGTGCATATATGTTTGGTTACTATACTACGAGTATAACGCGTTTGGTTTTAGGATGACAACCCTATCCATTCACTTGTTTAAAAAACAATTTCTTTTCTTTCTTTTCAACATTGTATCCTTCCAAACGATCACCTTCCAACACCGTTGTGCGTGAAATTAACTCCATACCAAATTCTTGACCAGCACGAGTTTCTTTCACTTCACTCTTACCTGATTTCAAAGTTTCAAGAACACCTTCACCCATCAATTCACCATTGCGAATAATTTTTACTTTCAACTTTGGTACAAATTTACCATCTTCACCGCGGCAACCAATAATATGTTTTTTCTTTTCTTGGCGGAAGATTTTCAAAATAGTTGCATGACCAAACGTGGTGACGATAATTTCAGGTTCCAATTTCTTTTCCAATTCTTTACGCACATCATTCAACAAATCGTAAATGACGGTAAATGAACGGACTTTAATATCTTTGTTATTTGCCATTGATTGCGCAACCGTTGTTGTGGGCACATGAAATGCGTATAACAATGTTTCCGTCCCCTCTGCTTTGCGAATATCATTTTCGGTGATATTTCCCAATCCCTTACCTGCAATAGTAATGCCTACTTCTGGATGATCGAGTGTTTCCAATGATTGCAAGATTGCTTCCAATGAACCAAGGGTATCCGCTTTAATGTACATCGCAATCATTTTCTTTTGTGGTGCACCATCTTCAGCAGCACCCATTTGTTTTACATTTGAGGTTGTTGATAACACGTGTGACTTTTGAATTTTTGTTTTGCGCAATTCTTCAGCCTCACCTTGTCCATCAACATCCAAAATATCTCCCACTTCAGGCGCACTCACAAATCCTAAAATTTTCACCGGAGTTCCTGGTGGTGCACTCATTACTTCGCGACCTAAGAAATCTTTCATCGCGCGCACTTTGCCATAAATTTTTCCATTCATGACGAGTGCGTCTTTTTGATGTAAGGTTCCCGCTTGAATCAAAACTGTGGCAACTGGTCCCTGACCTTTGTCGACACGAGAATCAATGACGGTTCCTAAAGCGCCTCGTTTTTCGTTCGCACGAATTTTATCTTTGTGCATTTCAGCAACCAACAATAACACCTCGAGTAATTTATCAATACCAGTTCCTTCTTTTGCTGAAATTGGTACGAGTGGTACATCTCCTCCCCATTCTTCTACCAATACACCACTTTCTGACAACATGGTTTTAGCACGATCAACATTAGCACCAGGTTTATCAATTTTGTTTAACGCAACTACAAACGGTAATTTTGCCGCTTTAATAATGTTAATTGCTTCTTTGGTTTGTGGCATTACTCCGTCATCAGCTGCAACCACTAAAATTGCAATGTCAGCAACACGAGCACCACGAGAACGCATCACCGTAAAGGCTTCGTGTCCTGGTGTATCGATAAAGGTAAGTTTTTTATCTTTCTTCACCACTTGGTACGCACCAATGTGTTGGGTAATACCACCACTTTCTGTATCAATAATATTGGTTGAACGAATGGTGTCGAGCAATTTTGTTTTACCGTGATCAACGTGACCCATCACCACGATAACCGGTGGACGTTCGGTTAAATCATCCTCATGTTCATGACTCAACGCTTCTTTGAGGGCATGTTCGTGTTCACTATTTTCCACTTCAATTTTTGGACCCGCACTTGCTTGGCGCGTTACATTAAATCCTAAATCTTCAGCGATAATAATTGCCGTATCAAAATCAATACGATCGTTTAATGCTGCCAAAATACCGTTACGCATCAATTCACGCATCAATGTCGTTACGGGCATTTGTAATTGAGCACTTAAATCACGCACCGTCATCACATCAGGCAATTCAATCACTTTTCCACTTTCTTTACGTTCCAATTTTTCATTTTCTCGACGTTTCTTTTCTGCTTCTGCTTTACGACGAGTAAGTTCACGAGAAATACGAGGCCATTCGCGCATGATATTTTGCGCAATACGTTCATCGATTTTAATAGCACGTTTACCAATATCAAAACCAAACTCTGGTAACACTTGTAAGAGTTCTTCGGTGCGCATGTTGACGCGGCGTGAAAGTTCGGAGACGTTCATGGGAAGTGGTACATCAGGTAGCCCTTGCTACGACCGATGTGATAGATTAAACTAAGTGCCTCTATGGTACCAGTGTTTTTAAGCACTGTCAAAGCAAAAATATGATTATTGCCATACAAAAACCACCCGGTATTACTTCACATGATGTGATTTATAAGGTCCGAAAAATCACCAAAGAACAGCGGGTGGGCCATGCAGGAACCTTAGATCCCTTTGCACAAGGGGTTCTTATTGTTGGCATAACCCGTGAGAGTACCAAGACCCTCGATCAGTACTTACGCCTTCCCAAAGAATACGAAACAACTGCTGTTTTAGGCGCAACTTCCACCACTCTTGATCTGACTGGTGAAATAACCCCCCTTGATAATCCCCCTGTTCCCACTCAAGAAGAGATAGAAGTAGTGCTCGCTCGATTTTTGGGTCCCCAAACCCAAATTCCACCTATGTATAGTGCCAAAAAGGTGGGTGGTAAGAAATTATATGAATTAGCACGCAAAGGTGTCACTATTGAACGAAAACCTTCAGCAATTACCATTTATTCCCTTGAACTCCTCAATTATTCCTATCCCCACCTCACCTTACGGATTAGTTGTTCAACGGGCACCTATATTCGCACTCTCGTAGATGACATCGCTGTTGCCCTCAATACCCACGCTTATTGTGAAAAACTTATCCGTACAAAAGTTGGGGACTTTACCTTGGAAAACTCAGTGACTCTTGAAGAGTTTGCCAACAAATACCCACAATAACCACTTTATTGCTCATTATCCATATCACATGGTATAGTCAATTTAGCAGAAATATGTCTGTTTTTATTGATTATGTACTTATACGTATTATTAGGATTATTGGGCGGTGCCGGTGCCACCTATGTATATCTCCAAAATTATTCAAAAAATAAAGTCGGGGAAGCACACCAGAAAGCTGAAGAAATTATTTCCAAAGCAAAACAAGAAGAATCTCGTTTGATGTTAAGCGCTCAGGAGAAATCAATCACCGTGATTGAAGCTGCCAAAAAGGAAGAGCAAAAAATGCGCGAAGAATTGCAAGGCATGTTGTCTCGTTTGGAGACACGTGAAAACCAATTGAGTGCGCGACATGGTGAAGTTGAAAAGGAAAAAGAAAAAGTGGTCAGCATGCAACAAACTGCGCAAACGAAATTACAAGAGCTTGCGGATTTGCGCGTTGAAGCGATTTCAAAGTTGGAACAAGTAGCGAAACTCACTCGTGAGCAAGCGCTTGAAGAAATGTATGCAAAAATTAAAGAGCAATATAGCGGTGATTTATCATCACGCATGTTAAAGTTGCAAAATGAAAATACTGATGTCTTTGAACGTGAATCAAAGAAAATTTTAGGTACTGTGTTGCAACGATACGCAGGTTCACATGCTGCCGAAACCACAACCACCACCGTTCCCTTGACCAGTGAAGACATGAAGGGACGTTTGATTGGTAAAGAAGGACGCAATATTAAAACTATTGAAAAATTAACGGGCTGTGAATTGATTATTGATGATACGCCGGGTGCAATTACCGTATCAGGATTTTCACCAATTCGTCGTCAAATCGCCCGTCTCGCTATTGAATTACTCATGGCTGATGGTCGTATTCAACCAGCGCGTATTGAAGAAACTGTTGAAGAAGCAAAGAAACAATTAGCAATCGACATCAAAAAAGCTGGTGATGAGATGATGTATGAAATGGGATTAACAGGCTTTGATCCAAAGTTGGTTGTTATTTTAGGACGTTTGAAATACCGCACCAGTTATGGTCAAAATAACATGATGCATTCATTGGAAGTTGCTCATTTGTCAGGCATGATTGCTGCGGAACTTGGTGAAGATGTAACTCGCGCAAAGAAAGCTGGTTTGTTACATGATATTGGAAAAGCTATCGATCATGAAAATGAAGGAGGACATCCAGAACTCGGTCTTGCATTGTTGCGTAAGTTTGGTATTGATGAAGAAATTGCTTACTGCTGTATTGCTCACCACGAAGACAACCCCAAAACATTATTGGGTTGTATCGTGAAAGCAGCTGATGCATTGTCGGCAGCACGTCCTGGTGCCCGCAAAGGAACCTACGAATCGTATATTAAACGCTTGGAAGGTTTGGAAAAAATTGCTAACTCATTCCCCGGTGTTGAAAAAACATTTGCTATTTCAGCCGGACGTGAAGTGCGCGTCTTTGTACACCCCGGATCAGTTGATGATTTTGGAGCTCACAATCTCGCCCGCGACATTGCGCATAAAATTGAACAAGAGTTGCAATACCCGGGAGAAATTCGAGTCACCGTTATTCGCGAACAACGCGTCGTTGAACTTGCACGCTAACGTATTATGAAATTTTTAATCTTTGGAGATGTTGTTGCTAAAATTGGTCGTCGTGCATTGATCGCCAAACTTCCTGAACTCAAAGCTCGTTACAAACCCGATCGCGTTATTATCAACGCTGAAAATTTAGCTCACGGAAAAGGAATCACTCTTAATACTATTGAGGAGATGAGTACTGCAGGTGTTGATATTTTCACCGGTGGCAATCACAGTTTTTCAAAGCCTGAAGGTGCTGCCCTCTTTGCAGGAAATCCTCAACTCATTCGTCCCGCAAACTTTGTTGATGCACCGGGAGCTGGTTATCGGATTTATGAGGTTGGCGGCGTTCCCTTTGTTGTGATAAACTTATTGGGAAGAGTGTTTATGAAAGATGAGGTGCTCGATCCTTTTCACACCTTTGATACTATCGTCGCGCAAGATGACGTAAAAAACATCCCTATCCGCTTGGTAGATTTTCATGGCGAAACCACTGCAGAACGCAATGCGTTTAAGTGGCACGTCGTGGATCGAGCCAGTGTTTTGTGGGGTACGCACACCCATGTGCAAACCAATGATGCATGGATTGTGCAAAACCGACTCGGCTATATTACCGACGTTGGGATGACTGGCGCTCGTGATGGTGTTATTGGTATAAAAAAGGAAGGTTCGCTCTCTCATTTTTTAACGGGAGGAAAAATTACCCACGACTTTGATGAAAATGGTCCTGTCATTATTTCAGGCATACTCGTTGAAGTCAGTCCTGAGGGAATTTGTACTCATATTGAACACTTTATTGAACACACCATTATTTAATGTTGATGAGTGCGCCACTACACAACGTCTCACCTACGTTGGGCATTACACTCATCTCACCTTATTATGAATAAGCAGCAGCTTGCACAACTTATTTCAGATCGTGTTGGTATTTCACGTAAAAGTGCTGAGGATACTCTTGAAGCATTCACCGAAATTGTCACTGAAACCTTGCTTGAAGAAGGAGAAGTAACGTTGGCGGGATTTGGAGAATTCAGTGCACGTACTCGTAAGGGACGCGTTGGTGTTAATCCACAAAATCCTAACAACCCACTCACCATTCCTCCCGTACGTGTTGCTAAATTTAAAGCGGGTAGTCGTTTAAAAAAGGCGATTAAAACCGGAAAGGCAGAAAAAGTTGCTCCGGTATCACGCAACACTTCTCTCCCCCCTGCCCCTCCCACACCAACACCGACTATCAACCCTACCGCTTTGTAGGAGTGGTCATTATAAAAATCGAGTTTACGCTCGGTTTTTTTGTTTGTTTTTTTCTCTAAAAATTCCAAGAAAAATCTACCAAAACATAAACGCAAAAAAAGGTGAAGATTGTACGGTGTGTAAATTGAAAACTTATACACACGATCATACCCTCCCTATTTTTTATCACACTACATCTTGTGGATACTTGTACACAGTGCTCACTAAATATAGTGTTTTGATCCATGGGCGTGTACCCACAAATGCGCTATACTACCAAGTACGCAGGAAATGTAGACAAGCACGTTTGCTGCCTCACTTTTCATCACTACACCACCTATTATTATGTCATGTAAATTACTTACTCCTCGAACGACCTACCGTCCCTTCGAGTACGCACACTACTTCACGTATTTCCAGAAGCAAAATCAAGCACACTGGTTACCCACGGAAGTTCCCATGGAAAACGATATCACTGATTATCGATTCCGATTAAGTGAAGAAGAACGAAATTTGATTATGCAAATTCTTCGTTTCTTCACCCAAGGTGACATCGAAGTAAACAACAACTACAACTCACGATTAATTCCTGCTATTCCAAAACCAGAAATTAAAATGATGTTGTCTGCATTTGCCGCAATGGAAAGTGTGCATGTGTGGGCATATTCATATCTTAATGATTCTTTGGGACTTCCTGAAAAAGAATACGCTGCATTTTTGGAATACGAATCCATGCGTAACAAATACACCTATCTGCAACAATTTGACGTGACGAATGTTGAATCACTCGCTCTCAACTTGGCGGTGTTTGGTGGATTCATGGAAGGTGTTAGCTTGTTTTCATCATTTGCCATCCTCATGAACTTTCCTCGTTTGGGAAAATTAAAAGGGGTTGGACAAATTGTGACCTGGAGTATTCGTGATGAATCATTACACAGTGAGGGAGTATGCCGATTGTTCCGCGATTTGATCGCTGAAAATCCTCAAATCTGGAGTAATGATTTTAAAACAACTCTCTACAATGCATGTCGCGACATGATCGCACTTGAGGATGCATTTATTGATACGTGTTTTGCGCTGGGCAATGTACCTGGCCTCACCGCACAAGAAGTAAAAGATTATATTCGTTTTATCGCTGATAAAAAATTATTGGATTTGGGACTTGAAAAAATTTATAACACCACCAATCCATTACACTGGTTAGACACGATGGTAAACGCCAAAGAACACACCAACTTCTTTGAAAATCGTGCAACCGAATATGCAAAAGGTGCTGTTACCTGGTAATACCTCATTCCTAACATGAAATAATATTTATATGTACACGACTGTTATTGATGCGTTGTCTCACAATGATTTAAAAACTGCGCGTGATTTATTGTTGCGCGATATCCTTGCTGATGTTGGTACTAAAAGTAGTTGGGATTGCCCTCACTACAGCGCTGATCGTTCTATTCAAGAATCTATCGTTGAAAATACGCATTGTGCGGATCACATCACGTATTTTGGTTTAGAAAATTTGCGAGATCGTTATTTTTTGCGTGACAGTACGGGAAAAATTTGTGAAACTCCTCACTCATTTTTTGCGCGTGTTGCAACGGGTATGGCGCGCGGTGATCGTGCGTTTGCACAACAGTTGTATGACATCATGTCACACAACTATTTCATTCCTGCAACACCCGTACTCATGAACATTGGTACTAAAAAAGGATTGCCTATTTCATGTTTCTTAAACACGGTTCCTGATACCCTTGAAGGAATTTTTGATATCTACCGTGAAAATGCATTCTTGGCAAAATACGGTGGTGGTATTGGTACCGATTGGTCATCATTGCGCGGACAAAATGCACCATTGCAAGCAAGTGGCCTTGCATCATCCGGTGTTATTCCCTTCCTCAAAATCATGGACTCACAAACCATTGCCATTTCTCGTAACGGTGTGCGTCGCGGTGCTGCTGCTGTGTATTTGCGTATTGATCATCCTGATATCGAAGACTTTTTGGAAATTCGAAAACCAACCGGCGGTGACATGGATCGCAAATGTTTGAATTTGAATCATGGCGTTGTGATTACTGATAAGTTCATGCAAGCCGTTGAAGATGGTACTGAATATGAACTCATTGACCCTCACTATAAAAATGTCACCAAGAAATTAGATGCAACCACGGTTTGGAGAAAATTATTGACCATGCGCGCTGAAACAGGTGAACCATACTTAATTTATATTGATACCGTTAATCGCAGCATCCCTCCTCATCACAAGGCACTTGGTCTTACGGTCAAGCAAAGTAACTTGTGTACCGAAATTGTGTTACCAACAAGCGAAGAACGTACAGCAGTTTGCTGTTTGGGAAATCTTAATTTGGAGACATTTGATGAATGGGAACCGCGTGCTGAAGAAATTGTTGCAGCCTGTGTGAAATCTCTCGACAACAATTTGCAAACATTCTGTGAACAAGCACCACCTAAAGAATACAAGAAGGCAATTTTCTCAGCGCTTCATGAACGTTCTATTGGTTTGGGTGTCATGGGATACCACGGATATCTCATGAAAAAATTTGTGCCCTTTGAAAGTGTGGTCGCTCGTAATATCAATAAAAAAATATTCAGCACCATTAATGGGTTTGCAAAACGTGCGTCTGAAAAACTCGCTGCTGAACGAGGTCTTCCTCTTGATGGCGGTACCCAACGCAACTCATACATCATGTCTATTCAACCAACCGCAAGCACCAGTTTCATTTGCGGTGAAGCAACTCCCTGCGTTGAACCAATCAGTGGTAATGCTTATTTACAAAAAACATTGTCAGGCAGTTTCTTAGTGAAGAATAAATACCTTGAGGCACTTCTTGAAAAAATGGGTAAGAATACGCAAGAAGTTTGGAAAGAAATTATTGCTGCAAAAGGAAGTGTACAAGAACTTGATTTTCTTTCAGAAGAAGAAAAAGCGGTGTTCCGTACCGGTTACGAAATGAACATGCGTGAAATTATTGAACAAACTGCTGATCGCCAACAATTTATTTGTCAGGCACAATCAATTAACCTCTTCTTCTCAACACCAATTTCAGGAAAATACCTTGATGATGTACATCGTCTCGCATGGAAACGTGGTGTGAAAACATTGTATTACTTACGTTCAAGCGCACCTATTGAAGCAACACGGTTAGATGCCGCAGCTGCAACAACCAATGCGACGAAACGCGACTTTGCTAACGAAGAATGTGCTGTTTGCCAGTAACTACTCCATAAACCCCCGACACTCTCGGGGGTTTTATTTTCCCCTTGAAAATTTCTGAACTACTCGTTATAGTAGTGGCGCCATGAGGCCACTTAGCTCAGTTGGTTAGAGCGTTCCGTTCACATCGGAAAGGTCAGTGGTTCGAATCCACTAGTGGCTACCAAAAAACACAACACATGCTCGTTGTGTTTTTTGTTTATACACACATACAATTCCTTAATTTACTATATACTAACAGTATATGATCCCATTGATTCTTTCACTCTTACCCATTGTATTTGGTTACATGTGTGTATGGTTTCTTATTTCTCTTTTTATCAAACGCAATGATGTTGCAGATGTTGCATGGGGACTTGGATTTATCCTCGTTGCTTATTATACCTATCTCACTCATCCCATTACCTCACTATCCATTGTTGCGGTTACGTTAGTCTCGGTTTGGGGTCTTCGATTAGCACTCCACATTTACTCGCGCAATCGAAAGAAAAAAGAAGACAGCCGTTACCGTGCGTGGCGCAAAGAATGGGGTTCATGGTTTTATGTGCGTTCTTTTTTTCAAGTGTATCTATTACAAGGCTTGCTCTTACTTTTAGTAAGCATGGCTCCTATTTCAGTCATCATTTCAGGACAAGAACTGCAATGGTACCACGTTTTTGGTATTTTTGTGTGGTTATTTGGATTTTATTTTGAAGCCGTGGGAGATTTTCAACTCGCAAAATTTATTAAAAATAAGAATAACGCGGGTAAAATTATGACTAAAGGTTTGTGGGCTTACACCCGACACCCTAATTATTTTGGTGAGGTTACCCAGTGGTGGGGTATTTGGTTACTAGCATTGCCCAGCACCTATGCATTGTTTGGTATTATTGGTCCTCTTACTATTTCCTTTTTAATTTTAAAAGTTTCCGGTATTCCCATGCTTGAAAAAAAATACGAAGGAAATAAAGAATTTGAAAGTTACAAACGTCGTGTTAGCTCATTTATTCCTCGTTTTCCTCAAGACAACTAACAACACCTATGAACTCATTAAAATTGTTTGGTATCGCATTCATTGTTTTTTCAATCTTGGATGCGTTATGGCTTGGACTTATCGCAACCTCTTTTTATTCAAAGGAGTTTGGCGTTCTTGCTCGTCGAACAGCTGATGGTACACTATCCCCCAATTGGGCAGCTGCTATTGCCGCGTACATAGTACTCGTACTTGCAATTATCATTTTTATTCTCCCTCAATTTACTGGCAAACCTATTTCACCAGCAATCTTTTGGTACGGGGCTATGTTTGGTGTTGTGGTATATGGTGTATACGATTTAACCAATCTCGCAACATTAAAAGATTGGTCGTTAAAAGTTACCGTACTTGATATGTTGTGGGGCGGTGTTATCTACGGTACTTCCAGTTACGTGACTTCAGTAATTGCGCGTTACTTTAAACTTATGTAACAACGGTTGTATGGTACAAACTGAAAGAATCACTCCACTTCACACCGGCAAACACGTTGGTGGCGGCGCAATCGTCTATTGGATGAATCGCGATGTACGTGTCGCCGACAACTGGGCACTGTTGCACGCACAAGAGCTCGCAACACAGCACAAACTTCCGCTCATTGTTGTACACAATCTTGTTCCTTCTTTTTTGGGAGGTGGTCCACGACAATTTTCTTTTAAAGTTGCCGGACTGAAAGAAGTTGAGGAAGAACTACGCAGCAAAAATATTCCGCTATACATCTTTTGTGGTGAGTCAATTGATTCTCTTGCCACATTCCTCGCTTCAATACATCCACATACTATTGTCACCGATTTTTTTCCACTAAAAATAGTGAGATTGTGGTATAAAGAATTACTAAAACATGTTGACTGTGATTTTGTAGAAGTTGATGCGCATAATATTGTTCCCTGTCGTTTTGTTTCACAAAAACAAGAATTTGCAGCGCGCACAATTCGTCCTAAAATTACCAAACTTCTTCCAAAGTTTCTTATTGATTTCCCTGTCGTTTCCAAGCAACGATACCCATGGAAACATGCGGTGCCACGCATTGCATGGACTGAACTACTCAGAACCTACGGAGAAAAAGATTCTAGTGCTCATCATTGGATCGGTGGATCTTCTCAAGCCCACAAACAGTTACATACCTTTATTGAAAAGAGATTGCCTCACTATGATGGATCTCGTAACGACCCCTCCCTCAATCTTCAATCTGATTTGTCCCCCTATCTTCATTATGGGCACATCAGTGCAGCACGGGTTGCACTCACGGTAAAAAAATTACACCGCAGTGCTAATCGTGATTCATTTTTAGAAGAACTTATTATTCGTCGCGAACTCGCTGATAATTTTTGTCAGTACAATCCTCACTACGACAGCGTGAAGGGATTTCCCTTATGGGCACAAAAAACATTGTCTGAGCATCTCAAAGATAAACGTGAATATACCTACTCCCTTGAACAATTTGAACAAGCACAGACTCATGATGAATTATGGAATGCCGCACAACTCGAGATGGTATTGTATGGAAAAATGCACGGCTATATGCGCATGTACTGGGCAAAGAAGATACTGGAATGGACTAAGAACCCAGAGACGGCACTGCGCGTCGCCATTACCCTTAACGACAAATATGAAATGGATGGTCGTGACCCCAATGGCTACACCGGAATTGCGTGGTCACTGGGCGGCGTCCATGATCGTCCCTGGTTTCCTCGCAAAATTTTTGGCACGGTTCGGTACATGAGTGAAACATCGTTGCGAAAAAAATTTGATGCAAAAACCTATATCGCGCGTATTAGTAAATCAGCACAGCAACTATCGCTCATCTAAATAAAAAACGGGAACTGCGAGGCTCCCGTTTTTTATTTATCTTATTGCTTGATTGGTTTAAAAAAATCTGGATCAATCTGTCGTTCAAAACATACTCGGCCTTTGCCATGTTCCCAGTTACTACCCTTCACACCATCCACACTATTTACTGGTACTACATTTTTTTGTGCCGCAGTATCAGAAAGTGTGTCGCTACCAAATGTTCCACACAACTCAAATTTTGTTGCATCGATTTTTCGATATTCATACACCGCCAATTTTGTTTCAGGATCAACTAATGTTGTATTGAGATCACTGAGTGTATTAGGCAACATTTGTTTTGCTTGGAAGTAATAGGTAACACTGTACTGCAATTGTTGCAAATCACTAATGCGCATTTGGTCAAAACGTTCAGCACGCACACTTGCCGGCGTTCCGTTTACCAAAAACCCTAAGACCAGCACAGCTACAGCGCCCATTGAGACCCCCGTAATCAAAGGTTTATTCATTACCAAATCTTTTCCATCTTCTACTTTTTTAATTTCGATATAGTAATACAACCACGCACCACCAACTACCACGAGAATAGATAATGCTTTCAGTAGGAATCGCATCGTCAACTCACCTTGTAAATAGGTTGTCACAATTGCAATAACATCCCCAATTAAAATCATTGATCCAACAAATAACGTAATATAGGTTAAATATCTACGTAATTTTGATGTCGCACTTTCACGATAGACGCCGTACATTTTCTTCAACGAAATCGTCGTTAGTAAAAATACGGGGAAACTAACAATGAACGATGCAATAGCAAATTGTATCACTCCATTACTAAACGAACTGTACCCATATTGCATTTCGAGTGCATCAGGCAACCATTTATTGAGTGCTTGCCATAGAATTTGCAACACGTTTACCACTGACAGATACAAGGTTGTCATTGACAACACCTGTAAAAACGCTTCTTTTGGTGCATTTCTTGTTTCCATATACCGTTATCTTACCATAACCATAGGAAAAAAGTACACATACGGGTATACTAACTACATATGATCACCCTTATTGTTATTGGCGCACCCAAACACCCCTGGAGTGATGTGGTTGCTGAATATGAAAAACGTTTGTCACCCTATACCCGCCTGAAACGTATTACGATTCCTGATGAATCATTCCATACTGCAGCAGAAATTGAAAAAGTGACAAAAAAGGAAGCAGAAAAAATTCTACCTCTTCTTAAATCATCGATAATTGTTTTACTGACACCCGACGGGACTCCGTATACGAGTGAAAAATTTGTACGTGATTTTGAGCAATGGCAACAACAAGACACAACGATTGTAATTGCAGGACCTCTAGGTGCTCATGAATTATTACGCAATAAAGCAACTCACACATGTTCACTCTCTTCACTTACCTTTACCCATACAATGGCACTCTCGGTCTTTCTTGAACAATGTTATCGCAGTGTCATGCGTCAAAAAGGAAAATACGATTATTAGTCTGCGAGATGTTGTACACAATTAATGCGGACCGCTTTAATCCCTGAATCAGTATGATGAAACTCAAACACAGCTGTATTTTTTGCTGCTACTGATTTTGCATTTTCACTCGTTAATTCTTTTTCCATGATATGTAGTGACAGTGCATTAATCACTGCACCATGCGTTACTGCCACAATTGTTTCTCCCGCGTGTTTTCCTTTTATTTCTTCATACCATGCAACGACACGTTTTTGTAGTTGTTCCATTGATTCCCCACCCCAAGGTCGAAAATTGTGCCATGCACTCCGTGCAATTTTTCTAAAAAAATCGTAGTAGCGATAATGTTTCCCCTCAAAAACACCAGCCGAACGTTCACGTAATAATGGGTGTAATATTGGCGCAATGTTTTGATGATGATCCGCGATATACTGCATGGTTTGTGCGGCACGCGTTTGATCACTACTATAAATATAGTCAATGCTAATATCTGCAAGTCGTTGTCCCACCTTTTTTGCTTGCGCATGTCCTACATTATTCAATGGTGCATCAACACCTGATCCTTGAATCAGACGCGCGACATTATAGTCGGTTTGTCCATGACGAATTAAAATTAATCTCATAATTATTCTAAATTAGGAAAAAATGTGGATTACTATACACACTTTTTTCCATTGCTTTTTTCGCTTTTTTCGTGTATTCTATATCTATCATGGAACAAGAAAAACCATCCGTCAATTTTATTGTAGATAATGATCATGTGCGCACAAAAAAATACGTGCGTTTATTTTTCATTATACTTCTCATATCAGTACTGGGATACGGTACCTATGTCCTTGCGGCGTCTTTTTTTGCAAAAGACACCGATACTTCGTCACACACCGTCGTTGATTCAATTAAGGAATGGGCATTTTCAGGAGACAAAACCATTAAAGGTTACAAAGAAGATCGAGTTAACATTTTGTTATTAGGAATTGGCGGTGAAGGACATGATGGCGGACAATTATCTGACACCATGATTCTTGCATCACTAAAACCATCAACCAAACAACTTTCTCTTCTTTCTATTCCTCGCGATTTGGCAGTTGAAATTCCTGGCTATGGCGTAAAAAAAATAAATGCTGCAAGTGCCTATGGTGAAGAAAAAAATCCTGGTAACGGTGGTGAACTTTCTGCCTCAGTAGTTTCAAAAACTTTTGATACCCCTATTCACTATTGGGTGCGTGTTGATTTTAAAGCATTCTCTGAAATTATTGATAACATGGGTGGCGTTGTTGTTGATATTGAACGCACCTTCACCGATACACAATATCCAACATACGATTACGGATACCAAACAATTTCTTTTCAGGCAGGAAAACAAAAATTAACTGGCGAACAAGCCTTGCAATACATTCGTTCTCGACACGGAAATAATAATGAGAATAATGACTTTGCACGCAATCGTCGTCAGCAACGCCTTCTCACAGCCGTCCGTGAACAATTGTTTACCACTGAGGTACTGCACGATTCGCAAAAAATGAAATCAATAATTACCACCCTTTTAAAATACACAACTACCAATTTATCAGTCACCGCTGCATTGGGTTTTTTACAAGAAGCTCCGGGAATTATGACTGCACAACCAGTATTTCATGTGTTGTCAGCTGATCCTAAAACAGGACTGCTTCGAGAGGTTATCAATGAATACGGTTATTTCTTGGTTCCTCGCGATGGTGATTTTACACAACTCCGTCAGCTCACCCACAATATTTTTGATGTTAGTCCCACCATTCCACCTGCACTCACCCATATTGAAACTCCCAAAATATCTGCCCCCACTACCACTTCCCCATCAAAATCCAAAAAAGAAGCGGCTATTGTTGCAGTTTTAAATGGTACCTGGGAAGTTGGGTTTGCCGCATCAACCAAAGAACTCCTCGAAGGCAACGGGGTCGCAGTCTCTAGTATTGGAAACACTCCTAATCGCGATAGTAAAATTACAACTATTTATACCCTTAATAACTCGACAGCAACCCAAAATACCGTCAGTCGTATTACCCCATTACTCCCAAAGGCAGTGGTTTCTCAAGCAATTCCTCCTGATGCCCCGAAAAACGTTGACATTTTAGTGATTTTAGGTAAAAATAGCTCTAACTAATCACTCCTGCTCCCTATGCAAAATCTTCCGCACATTGATGACTTACCTACCGTTGCAATCGTTGGTCGCGTAAACGCTGGTAAATCAACTCTTTTTAACCATATCACCGACAGTGGACATGCTATCGTTTCTTCTCGTGCCGGCACTACTCGTACTCGAAACACCGGCGTTGCTCGTTGGAGAGGTAACTTGTTTCGTATCGTTGATACCGGTGGTCTTACTTTTGATAAAACTGACGACTTTGAAAAAGACGTGCGTCAACAATTTGAAAAAGCACTTGATGAAGCGACGCTCGTTATTTTTTTAGTTGATGTCACCACAGAACCAACTGTCGCTGAACAAGAGCTCGGTAAAAAATTACGCCAAAGTAAAATTCCAACCATCTTAGTTGCGAATAAAGCTGACACCAACGTAATTGCTGTTCGTGCAAGTGATCCTACGTGGCGTAAATTTGGACTTGGTGAACCAACACCTATTAGCGCAAGTACCGGTCGTGGGATTGGTGATTTACTCGACACCATCGTGTCACATGACGCATTTGTTGCAGCTAACGGCGGTGCCGAAAGTTTGCGCAACGTTTCAAAGAAAGAAGATTTAATTCCACCTGGAACTATTAAAGTTGCGTTAATTGGAAAACCAAATGTGGGAAAATCTTCATTATTTAATGCTTTGATTGGTGAAGATCGTGTTATTGTTTCAAATATTCCTCACACCACCCGTGAAACACACGACACCTTATTTACTTTCAATAATCAAAATTATTTGTTTATTGATACTGCTGGTATTCGCAAAAAACGCAATATCGATGACTCTCTTGAAAAAACTGGTGTTCATCAATCTCTTTCCATCATTGAAGAAGCGGATGTTGTCTTATTTGTGATTGATGCTTCAACCCCACTTTCTCATCAAGATAAAGCCCTTGCTGGTTTTATTCAAGAAAAAAATAAACCGCTTATCATTGTTGCAAATAAGTGGGATTTAATTTCACTCAACCAAGCACACGTTCCAGCACACGTACAAAAGGATGATGATGAAGAAACGAAATTCCGAAAATATCTAGACTATAACTTCCGCTATATTTCATTTGCGCCAATTATTTTTGTCAGTGCAAAAGACAATCTTAATGTCACGCAATTATTCCCTCTCGTTTCTGAAGTGAATGCTGCGCGCACTAAGAAAATTGATCCATTAGAACTTGAAACAGCGTTCCGTGCGATGATTAAACGCCATCTTCCAACTAAAGGAAAAGGTGTCCGCCATCCTAAGATTTATTCAATTAAACAAATCGCATTTGGACCACCGGTATTTGAACTTGCTGTTCGTCGCAAAACTGATTTACACGAATCATACATGCGCTACTTAGAAAAACATATTCGTTCACAATTTGGTTTCATTGGGGTACCTATGGTATTCTATGTTAAGAAAGTCATGGTATAGAACATATGAAACTTATCGTTGGTTTAGGAAATCCTGGAACATTGTATCAGTACACACGCCACAATATCGGATTTTTATTCCTCGAATACTTTGCATCACACCACTCATTTCCCGCATGGAAAACTAATGGTGCACTCCACGGTGTTATCACTAAAACTTCAGAACTCCTTCTTTTAAAGCCGGATACGTACATGAACGAATCCGGCCTTTCGGTATCTGCAACCCTTTCTTATTTTAAAATTCCTACCACGGAATTAATTGTTGTCCATGATGATGCTGATCTTCCCTTTGGTGAATATAAAATTCAAAAAGATCGCGGTGACGCAGGACATAACGGAGTTAAATCAATTTCTGCACAACTAAAAACGACCGACTACACACGCGTTCGCATTGGCGTTCGTAATCCTTCTCATGATGGTTTAAAAGCTCTCGCGTTCGTGTTATCTCCCTTTACTGAGGATGAACGCGATGCTTTTCAAAAACTATTTGAAAAAATTTCTCTCGAACTCTTGCAATAATTGTTATATTGTATGGCTCTTTCACAACTTGAACTTTCTCTTATCGCGAGTTGCCCTGTTTCACGTTCAATTAAAGAACAACTCCTCACGCAGGACTCCCTTCTTTCTGATTTTTCAAAAGATTTTTGTGAACACTTTCATTTCCCCTACGAAAAAATGAAGTCCGTTTTTTCACCTTCTTTTATTTCAAAAACAGAGTCTACTCTTACTCAGCAATCTATCATGGTTTGTTCACCGCATTCTCAAAACTACCCATCATCACTGTCACAACTATCACCTCAACCCCTCATTATTTTTATGCGCGGTGATTTATCTGCACAGCCATTGATCAGTGTTGTGGGTAGTAGAAATATAACGTCGTACGGCAGACAAGTACTCCACTCTTTTATACCGCACCTTGTTGAGGCTGGTTGTGGCGTTGTATCAGGTCTTGCATTTGGTATTGATGCGCTTTCCCATGAATTAGCGCTGAGCCACAACGGATACACTGCTGCGATTCTTCCCAGTGGTATTGATAATGCCACCATATACCCTCATTCACACTTTTCACTGGCAAACCGCATTCTCGATAACGGTGGATTACTTCTTTCTCCTTTTCCCTTATTTCATACTCCCCGCAAACATGATTTTCTTGATCGTAATCAACTTATTGCCGCCTTTTCATCTTTTACTCTCATTATCGAGGCATCACTCCGCTCAGGTTCATTATCTACTGCCGCCCACGCACAAAAACTTGGCAAACCTCTCGGTGCGATTCCTGGACGAATCACCGACCTTCAAAGCCATGGTTGTCTTTCACTTATTGCTGACGGTGCCCTTCCTATATATACCGTCTCACAACTCCTTACTCATCTTTCTCTCACGGGAATGTCTACACCAGAAACCTCAAAAGACCCCCTCATACAGCACCTCCAAGCAAACCCTGTTACCCTTGAAGAACTCGCTATTCTTACCCAATTTCCCATTCCGCAACTCCTTGAAAACTTGACAATGCTTGAATTGGCACATAAGGTTTCCCTATTACCAGACGGAAAATATACAGCTGTACGCTAATTGTGATACAGTAATAGTCGTATGAAATTATTGATTGTTGAGTCACCAACCAAAGCAAAAACTATCAGCAAATTCTTGCCGAGAACCTACAAAGTTCTCTCTTCGTTTGGACATGTCCGCGATTTACCAAAATCGAAACTCGGCGTAGATGTTGAACATAATTTTGAACCTCATTACATTGTTAGTACTACTAAAAAGAAAACGGTTTCTGAATTAAAGAAGGCAGCAAAAGATGCCGATGAAATCTATTTTGCAACAGATCATGATCGTGAAGGAGAAGCTATTTCTTGGCATTTAGCAAACATCTTGAATGTACCTGCCAACGAAGTAAAACGTATTACTTTTCATGAAATTACCAAGCATGCAATCGAGGAAGCATTGAAGCATCCTTCTGCTTTAAATTTGGATTTGGTTGATGCACAACAAGCTCGTCGTGTTCTTGATCGTCTCGTTGGATACGGACTATCACCCTTATTGTGGAGCAAAGTTGCTCGCGGACTTTCTGCTGGTCGTGTGCAATCTGTTGCACTTCGTCTTATTGTTGATCGTGAACGCGAAATCAAAGCATTTGTACCCCAAGAATATTGGTCACTCGATGGTGTGTTACTTGCTGACGAATCTCGTATTCCCTGCGCACTCACTGCCATTGATGGAAAAAAATTAGAAAAATTTACCCTGAGCAATGAAGGTGAATCAAAAAAAATTGAACAACGATTACGAGGTCGTAGTGGTTTCATTTCTTCGATTACCAAAAAACGAACATCTCGCCGTCCCGCTTCACCGTTTATCACCTCAACCTTACAACAAGAGTCCAATCATAAACTTGGATTTAGTGCAAAACTAACCATGATGTTAGCACAACAACTCTATGAGGGTATTGATATTGGTTCAGAACACGTTGGTTTAATCACCTACATGCGTACGGATTCTGTTTCACTTTCATCAGAATTTTGTAGCGCAGTGCGTGAATATGTCACCAAAGAATTTGGTAACAAATATGTTCCTGAAAATGCACGCGCATTTAAGAGTACCACGAAAAATGCTCAAGAAGCCCACGAAGCAATTCGTCCTACGGATGTTTTACGTACTCCCCAATCATTAGAGCAATACCTCTCTCCCCAACAGTATAAATTGTACGATATTATTTGGCGTCGTGCGGTTGCCTCTCAAATGGAGAGTGCACAACTTGATAACACTGGTATTGATGTGGTTATTGAAGCTGATAGTCACAGTCACATCTTGCACAGTAGTGGTTCAACTATTGTATTCCCCGGTTTTCTTGCCTTGTACAAAGAGCAACAAAAGGAAACCTTACTTCCTAAACTTACTGAAGGAGAAAAAGTTTTATTGGATAGTATCGAAGCAAATCAACATTTTACCGAACCGCCACCACGTTTTAATGATGCAACTCTCGTTAAAACTCTTGAAGAATTTGGTGTGGGACGTCCTTCAACCTATGCAGCAACCATTGCTACTCTTGAGGAACGTGAATATGTTAATCGTGATCAAAAACGTTTTGTTCCTACCGAAATTGGAACGATCGTTGTTGACTTACTCGTAGAACATTTTCCTTCCATTGTGGATACTGCATTTACTGCCAATGTTGAAGAAGAATTTGATGAAATTTCACGTGGTGAGAAAAAATGGCAAACAGTCATAGAAAAATTCTACACTCCCTTTAGTAAATTACTAGAAGAGAAAAAACAAGAAATTAAAAAAGATGACATCATGCACGAACAAACTGATTTGATTTGTCCGTTATGTCAAAAACCCGTCATTATTCGTCGTGGTCGTTTTGGAAGATTTTATGCATGCAGTGGCTATCCTGAATGTAAATACACTGCTAAAACTCCTGAAGAACAAGCAAAACATGATGCTGCAAAAACCGGAGTCATGTGCCCACAATGTAACAGTGAAATAGTTGCACGTCGCAGCAAACGAGGACGCGTATTCTTTGGTTGCAGTGGATATCCTAAATGTACGTTTGCTCTCTGGAAACAACCAACCGGAGAAAAATGTCCTACCTGTTCTTCATTACTCGTTATTCAAAAGAAAGACCTTATTGCTTGCAGTAATACTGAATGTGGGTATACTAAAGAGAGAACGTCTGATGAAGAATAACTCTTATGCAAGCTAGTCTTGAACGATTACGCGAAACCGTCAGTTCCTATCACAAAGGAGCTGATTTGAGTTCCTTAGAGCAAGCATTTACACTCGCCGTTTCGGCTCATGAAGGACAACGTCGTTTGTCAGGTGAACCCTACGTTAATCATCCTATTCGCACGGCGCAATTTTTAGCAGACATGCATCTGCAACTTCCTATCGTTATCGCCGGATTGTTACACGATGTTCCGGAGGATACCGAAGTTACCCTCGATCAGATTAGACTTCAATTTGGCGACGATGTTGCCAACATTGTGCAAGGTGTTACTAAAATCGGAAAAGTAAAATATCGCGGTGTTGAACGATACGTTGAAAATGTACGTAAATTTTTTATTGCGATGGCTGAAGATACCCGATCTCTTATCGTTAAATTTGCCGATCGTATCGATAATCTTCGTACACTCGACGCACAACCTTCCAAAAAACAATACCGCATCGCACTGGAATCATTGGAAATTTTTGCACCCGCCGCTAATCGTTTAGGAATGGGAGAAATTAAAGGAATTATTGAAGATTTAGCGTTTCGCTACACCGCACCCAAAGAATACGAGTGGGTTAAATCAATGATTGAGCAGCGCTACGAAAAAAAGCAGGAATACATTAATCGCGTCATGGAAGTTGCAACTCAAGAACTCGCACGTACCAGTGTTCCTGTTATTCGTATCGAAGGACGCTTGAAAAACATGTACTCATTGTACAAAAAATTATTAAAGTACGATCGCGATATTACTAAAATTTACGATCTTATTGCAGTTCGTATTATCGTTCCTGATGTTGCGTCCTGTTATAGCGCTCTTGGTTCTCTCCACCACCTCTGGAAACCCTTAAAAGGACGTATTAAAGATTACATTGCACAACCAAAACCAAATGGATATCAATCGTTGCACACCACTGTTTTTGCTATCGGTGGAGAAATAGTTGAATTTCAAATTCGTACTAACCAAATGCACGAAGATGCTGAGTACGGTATCGCCGCACATTGGCATTATGATGAAACTGGTAAAAAATCGACTATTCCTGAACGCCATAAACGCTGGATTGAAGAAATGGCGCAGATTCACCGCGAGGTAGTTCGTGGCATGGATGATATCGAAAAACTCAAACTGGATTTTTTTCAAAATCGCATTTTTGTGTTAACGCCCAAAGGTGACGTTATTGATCTTCCTGAAGAAGCAACGCCCGTTGATTTTGCGTTTGCTATTCACACTGACATCGGCAATAAATGTTCGGGAGCACGTATTAATGGTGAAATGAGCCGGCTTGATTCATCACTGCGTAGTGGCGACATTGTGGAAATTATCGTTGATAAAAATAGAAAAGGACCAAGTGCTGATTGGCTTAAATTTGTTAAAACAACACAAGCTGCTGATAAAATAAAAGCCTACGCTAAAAAATCTTTAACTGATTGGATTACGTATATCATTCCCAAATCGGGGAAATAGGTTGTTGTGTCATTCCCGCAGAGGCTGGAATCTTGCTACTATATTTCCCTGTCAATTGTCATTCCTTACACGACACCCCGTACTCTATGCGGGGTCTTTTTTTACTACCATCACTTTGTTTTGTCCTCCTCGCGAATACAGAGATCTGAGTATACGTCATCCCAAGAGTTGCCATTCTCGCAGTGAGGGAATCTAAATTTAAAATAAAAAACGCGAACGTATCCGCGTATCACCTAACTCTTTTCACTATCAATCTTCCATCTACAACGTAACAAGTCCTTTCCGCCAAACCATGTCGATACCACGTTCTGATATCCTCATTTCTATATACCACCCCCACCATTTTACCTACCCCATATATCACTTCACCATCCAACACAACAGGTTCAGTAAGTAGCACATCCACCACACTCACTTCTTCACCACTCATTTTTGCATAGCGACACGCTTTACTCTCCCCTTTTACCACCACTTCTTTTTTGCTTTCTGCTTCCAAAATATCTTTTGCTTTTTTTCTCTCAACCATTTTGGATAGCCATTTTTCGTAACGTCTCCCTGCCCAAAATGCAAGCAGACAACACCCAATGAAACCGAGTACTTCGAGAATCCACATGATGCATTCCCTCCACACGAAAGGAACAACCCTATACATATCACATGCCTCCTCAAAAGTCAATAAAAAATACCTTTGATAGGATGGATTACCCCTACCACCCTAAAATTAAAAAATAGTTTAGTTCCACAGAGCACTCAACTCTTTTACAAATGGTTCAGCATTCTTGCCGGTTAGACCTCGACTAAATTTTTCACCATTCTTTAAATACACCAATAGCGTAGCTCCATGCTTCGTACTTTTTTTATATCTTATACTTTGTATATCCTGTGCAACGATTTCTCTTGTATATCCAAACCCATACGTTATAACTAGCTTTTTTCCATCATACACCATCTTGCTAATCCCAATAAAAAGTACCAATACACCCCCAAATAGCATTAGCATTGCACAAATAGCACCAGGATACCACAAGATATTAGGTATAAACATTCTTTTCCACCGTAGTATAAAAAAAATAGCAATGGGCATCAATATTAAGAATACGAGGTCTGAAGTTGGTCTTTTGTAGGTGATCATTTTCATACGTATACTAAAAATGGGCTATAAACCCATTTTTTTAATTATTTCTTTTAATTCTTCGTCCGAGTAAAAATCAATCTTGATATTTCCTCGCCCTTTGTTGTAGGCAACGTATACCTTCGTGCCCAATGTTTCGCGCAATTTACTTTCAATACCATCAATCACTGCATCGCGTCGTCCTCCTCCTCGAGAAACTCGTGCCAGCACCTCTGCTTCACGTGTTGTGATGCGTTTGTCCTGCACCATGTCTTTGTATGCAGCTACTTGTTGTGCAGGTGTGGATAGTCCGAGTAACGCACGTGCTTTAGTGTGCGTGATCAATCCTTCGATCAATCCGCGTTGTACTTCACTGGGAAGTTCCAGTAAGCGCACCATGTTTGCAACATGCGCACGACTTTTCCCCACACGACGAGCCACCGTATCTTGCGTTTGTTTAAAATCATCAATTAAACGACGATACGCAAATGCCTCTTCAACCGGATTCAACTCTTGCCGTTGAATGTTTTCAATCAACGCTAATTCAAGTTGGGTTTTTGCATCAACTGGCTTAATGAGTGCGGGAATTGATGCAAGACCCGCCATTTGTGACGCACGAAAACGGCGTTCACCCGCGATAATTTCGTAGTGACCATTTTCCAATTCCTTCACGGTGATTGGTTGTAAAATTCCGTGCTCTTGAATGGATTGCGCCAAATCTTGTAATTCCAAATCACCGAAATGTTTACGTGGCTGTGTTGGGTTGGGTGAAATTAATTCAAGAGGAATTTCACGCAGATGATCTTTTTTTAATGGAGCTGCAGAAGGAGTGTAGGAAACTTCAGTGGTAGCCGTTTCTTGCTCAACCGTAATACTCGCAACAGGTTTTGTTACGACATCTTCCTTCTTTTCTTTTTTTTCTTCAACAAGTGGTGCAGAAAAATACGCACCTAATCCTTTTCCTAATGGCATAATTATATGTTAGGTTGCGTATGTACATCCATGATTTCTCGCGCCAATCGTTCGTATGCTGTCGCCGCTTTTCCGTCAGGTTCGTACTCCAAAATGGTTTTTCCAAAACTAGGTGCTTCTGCTAAACGAACTGTGCGCGGAATTACCGAACGAAATATTTTATTAGGGAAATATTTGTATAATTCATGCATGACTTCCGTTGAAAGTTTATTACGACCATCAAACATCGTCAGTGCCGTACCCAAAATCGTGAGGTTTGGTTTGATGTGTGTTTTTATCAGTTCAATAGTGTTCATCAATTGTCCCAAACCTTCTAAAGCATAATACTCAGCTTGTACCGGGATTAAGACTTCATCAGCGGCAATCAATGCGTTGATCGTTAATATACCCAATGATGGCGGACAATCAATTAAAATATAATCATAACTTGAGGCAACTTCTTGCAATAAATCCGCAAGGCGGTATTCACGTCGTTCCAGTGAAATTAATTCGACTGAGGCACCCGCGAGCGCGTTATTTGCTGGTACAACGCGGTACCCTGCCACACCCGTGTTATGGGTTACTTCGTGGATTCGTTTTTGACCAACTAAACATTCATAAATTCCTGCGGTCACTTGTTTATGGTCGATACCAAGACCACTTGATGCATTAGCTTGTGGGTCCAAATCAACGAGTAATACACTGCGTCCCATGTGTGCTAAAAATGCACCTAAATTTATGGACGTTGTAGTTTTCCCCACCCCACCTTTTTGATTAACGATCGCTATTGTTTTTGCCATATGTTTCTTCTTCTCCACTATTTTACCGTGGATAGCCTCTGTTGACAATGAATACGTGTGGACGTATACTTAAGCCACACATGAGGCGCCGAAGTGGCGGAATTGGCAGACGCGCGGGACTCAAAATCCCGTTCTCGCAAGGGAGTGAGAGTTCGATTCTCTCCTTCGGCATGTAGATATAGAAAACTGCAGAACATAGATTTGGTTAGTCCACGTTTATCATTATCTGCTGCATATGTTGTATGATGCGGGGTAGAGCAGTTGGTAGCTCGGAGGGCCCATAACCCTCAGGTCGTTGGTTCGAGTCCAACCCCCGCGTTTTTTAAATCCTGCCAGGGTAGCTCAGTGGTAGAGCGTAGGACTCATAAGCCTGTGGCCGAGGGTTCAATCCCCTCCCCTGGTACCAAAAAAATCTCATTTCAGCAATGAGATTTTTTTGTTGTGCATTAAAAAAACTACTCCGTAAAGTAGTCTCATTTATCTGCGGGGATATATTTATTTACCCAGCGAGCAAACTTTCCATATATTCCCGACTCACCCTGTGGAAATAACGGTGGTGTGTCACAATTTCCTGAAAGAGTGAACACACTAATAATCGTCAGATACGCTGCATTACTTGCATATCGATGCCATCTACGCGGGTGTGTTACTGATGATCCAATTGCCGCAAAATCGAGATTGTAAAATAACTCAAAATTTTCTACAACAGTCTGAACCCCGGCAACCGTATTTTTCCAATCATTGTTACCCGGAACAAACGATTTTGCAAGATAGGGACGCAACATAACGCTTGGCCATCGATGCACGTACCGTATTGCACTTATCACATTGTTTACGAGTGAACTCAACGTATCCTCAGGAAATCCCATTACCAACAAAACCTCTGGTTGTATTCCTATACGAGTACAATATTCAAGACATTCTTCAACGTCCGTCTGTTTGTTGTGATTTTTTCCTTGCGATTTCCATACCGACACATCAGCACCATCAACCCCAAATCCAATTGCATGCATTCCTGACTGTTTTAAGAGTTCACTGAAGTTGGGAATCTCTTTTTTGGCCCGAAGAAATGACTTCATGCAACTAAGAGATCTCAAACGGATTTTTACCCCGCTTGTCTCCTGTACATCTCGCATCACTACCAAAAACTTTTCAATCTTTTGCGGATTTTGAAAAAAATCTAGTGAACTTGCGTAGAATGAAATTTCATCGATATTTCGCTTTTGTGCTTCTGAAACGAGATATTCCAACGTTTCTTCGAACTGATACATTCTTACAAACGATTCTTCTGTTCTCTTTTTTGCAGCACAGAAATGGCAACCGTACACACAACCCTGACTAATCAACAACGGTATTTCTAAACGAAGATACGTGTCCAGATACTCTTCGCGAAGATTTTTAAACGCGAGACGCATGGAAAACTGAACGTTCCTTTCTCCTTGCGGAATACCACAGATACGTTGTACATCTTCTTGATCCAAGACTTGATGTGCATTTGTTTCCACGAACAATTTTGTGAACTGTTCTTGTGTGAGGTTTTCTATCGCCTGCCCTCCCACGAGTATTGGTATGTTGTATTCATGATATTTTCTTGCAAACGAAATTGCCACAGGAATATACGGCGCACCATAGACTGAAATTCCCCACACATCTCTTTGATCGTACGGAATACAAAGCTCTTCATCAATATTGAGATCTGTATATGTTACCTCGTACCCCCGTGCAATTAGTTGCGCAGAAGCACCAAGTAATGAACCGTTAGGGCGTATCCAATTTCCCCCGTAAGGATACGGTAAATCAATAAGATGGATTCTCATGAAAAGACCTCCTCTCGCAGTGACGAGACAGGGTGAACCATACCATTTTTTTGTTGTATTATCAAGTATTTTCCCCCATCCACATAGTCTGTGGGTTGTCGGATATGCTCAAATTAGGTATAGTAACTACTCATATGTTTTTAACCACACACGCAGTACTAGGTGCCATCGCTGGTGAATTTGCTCCTCACCCCGTATTTGCGTTCCTCATGGGTGTTGTCACTCACCTTCTTTCAGACATGATCCCGCATGGAGACTCAAACTTATACGAAAACTACAAAAATAAAAGTAGTGTTGCCAAGTCAATTGCGTACGTTGTTGTGGATGCTATTATATCCATCTTTGCGGTGATTTGGATGTTCACTTCATTGCCTGATAATAACGCGTATAATCGAGCGTTTGGTATTCTTGGTGGACTCCTCCCGGATTTACTCGTGGGACTCAGTGAAATTGTAAAAGCAAACCTCTTGAAAAAATTTGTTAAAATCCATTTCTACTTCCATAACTTTTTTACTTCTCGCTATAAGGACATTTCGTTACATGAAGGTCTTACCTTACAAATGTTTTTCCTCGTATTTCTCATTCATGAATTAACCGTGATTGCCTATTAAAAAAACAGCCTTCGTGGCTGTTTTTTATTGTGGTACCGTAAATGCTTTCGAACTCCATAGGAGCAACGCGTCTGCCTCACTAAAACGAAGCAAGGTATCAGCAGCACCCAACACAACCGCCGTACGAATACGACCTGATGCATCCTTTACCGTGATTGCTAAATGAAAACCTGATTCAGGAATATACCCTGTTTTTGCGGCAATAATTTGTTCTCCATGAAAGGGCACTTTTCCCGTGATCAATGCATCGGTTGCGGTTACTGTTTTTGTTTTCGTGTCTGATACCGCGTATTCATATGATGGTAATTTTGCTGAATCCTCAAACTGCGGCATAACGCGTGCCGCCTTCAATAAGCGATACACATCATAGGCAGTACCCCGATTTTCAGGTGCAAGGCCTGTTGGTTCCACAAACACAGTATTAACTAACCCTAATTTTTTAGCCGTCATATTCATGCGCGCCACAAAATATTCTTTCGTTAGTCCGCTTGATGTCATAAGTGCATGCGCTGCACTATTTGATGATCCTACCAATGCCATCATAACAAGATCCCGTGATGCAACAATATCTCCTTCTACTAAATTCGATCGTTCATCAATAACATCTTCTTTACGAATAGTGTATTTTTTATTGGGATCCATCCCCAAATCAAGATACGTGATTACCGTAATTAATTTAGTTAAACTCGCCAATGGAATTTGTTGTTGTGCTTCCTGTTGCCACAAAACTGCATCACTTTCATCATCCACGAGCAATGCTGCCTTTGCGGTAATACTTGGCAACTTTGGTCCATTCTCTTTCTTGATCGGTATTTTGGTTATCGTTTGTAAACTTTGGGGTAATCCTTGTTTTTGTTGTAACGCAATAATATCGTTACGATATTGTGCAAACGATAAGGGGTAAAAAATTCTATTTTGTGCGTAGGGTACTCGATATGATACCGAACTTACCATTGCATACACCATGAGCACTCCCATGCCGATTTCTTTCATATTAAACAGTTACTTCATTACGTTGTGGAATCTCTTCGTTGTGTAATTTTTCGTAATCAGGTAAATCTTCCACCTTAGCGATACCCAATAACGACAATGTTTCCAATGAAACGGTATATACACTTTCTAAGGTTCCCTCTTCTTCAATTATAAGTCCCCGCATCAACAAATTACGCAATATCATCGTACAATTAATACCACGAATTTGCTCAATTTCAGACTTTGTAATCGGTGATTTATAAGCGATAACTGTTAGTGTTTCTAATTGTGGACGAGTTAACTCACCTCCCATTTCTTGCTTGGTGTATTGTGCGATAATCTCAGCACACGCAGCATTGGTAACAAAGCGCACCTCTTCCCCACTGATTTGTAAGACAATGCCTCGTTGTTCAGTATATATCGTTTGCAATTTTTGTATCGCATCCATCACATCGCTTTTTTCAATGTGCAACAATTTGGCGAGTTCTTTTATACTTACTCCTTGGGGGGAAACCAATAAGATACTTTCAATTTTTTGTTCCATGTTCATATGCGTTTTATTTTCATATCATCCCACAACTCTGTTTGGGTCACTGCAATTTCTCGTTGTTTGACCATTTCAAGCATTGCAAGGAAACTCGCCACCACATCTTCTTTTTCTGTACTATCCAGTACCGTTGAAAATAACACTTCTTCATTCTCTGTGAGTAATTTTCTCAATATATCTATTTTCTCTCGAATTGAAACCACTTTACGAGCCGTCACCACCGGCAATTCTTTTTCTGCATCAATTTTCTTTTGAATTTTTACCATCGTTGCGTGTAACAAATCCGTACTGAGTGTTGGTTTTTCCCAAACGGTTACCTTTGGTGCAACCACCTGTGTAGCAAACGACTGCGCATCATCCAAAATTTTAGCCTCAATAATTTTACTTGCTTCAACAAATGCCTGATACAACAATAATCTTTTTTCAAAGGAAACACTCTCTTCTTCATCGTCACTACTTATCCATTGTGCATGTAATGCGCGAGATTTTAAATATAGTAATCGTGAGGCAACAAATAAGAAGTCGGCTAATTCGAACAAGGGCATTTCTTCGTGTTCCTTAATATACGCAAAAAACTGTTCCGCGATGGAAAGTAATGAGAGACTTGTCACTTCAAGTTTCTTTTCCTCAATTAAACTCAAAATTACATGAAATGGACCTTCGTATTGTGGTGTAATGATGCTAAAATTTTTCACAATTGAATTCCGTAACGCACAATATTAATTACCGCAAGCACAATAGCAAGCACAAAAATATACCAACTGAGTTCTATAAAAAAAATACTTTGCAGTACCACTCCCAGCATGAGTACCCCTACACCCACAACTTGCGTAATCATTTTACTTTTACCCCACCATGATGGTGACATGATTATTCCCTCTTTTTTCTTAATAAAACCACCCGTTAAAAAAATGACCTCGAGCAAGACGATAAGTCCCGTAATATACCAGGGTAAATACTGTAACGTTAAAAATAATAAACACGAACCAATGAGTAATTTATCCGCGACCGGATCATACACGGTTCCCCATGGTGTAATTTTGTCCCGAACCCGCGCCAAAGTTCCGTCCAGTGCATCGGTAAATGCCGTAAACAAGAAAAGATACATCGCTACCATGTTGTATCCCGTGATAAGCAATAAAATAACAAATGGCGTTAAAATAAATCGCAACACCGTCACACTATTTGGCGTTACCCATTGGGGAATTATAGGTAATAAAATCTTTGCTAAAATTTTATCATGCGGATATAAACCTTTATGCATATTATCGAAGTGATAGC
>CAZUUO010000006.1:0-11939 GCA_964622665.1 uncultured Gammaproteobacteria bacterium
AAATAATTTTCAGCATTTACCGGGATTCCATCTTTTCTTATTTCAAAATGTAAATGCGCACCCGTAACAAAAGGACCGGCCCCTGGTGTTCCCGGCGTTCCACCCGACATACCAATGACGTCCCCTTGTTGAATCAAATCACCTTGCTTTACTAAAATTTTAGAAACGTGACCATACAAAGTTGAATATCCATTTTGGTGAATCAATAAAATGTAGCTATAACCCATGCCCGCATTGCGTGCCTGTCCTACGTACCCGGTAGACGCTGCTTTAATTGGTGTACCTTGTGACGCACGAATATCAGTTCCGGGATGTTCAAATACATTGCGGAATGGATAATCCTTATCATGAAAATGCGCAGTCACAATTTGTGAAGGCACGGGCCACATAACAGAAAATTCACCCAAACTTTTTAACTTACCTTCTTTAGCAAGTTTGGCACGCATTGCCTCTTCAAGCGAATAAATCTCTGACTCGGTTTTTCTTGATTGCGCCTTCAAATCAGCAAGTAATGATTGAAATTTCTTCTCCGAATTTTTTGTCTCAGCAAGTAATGTACTTTTTCTACCCTTATCACCCTCAAGCGCAAACTGCTTGCTAGAAAGTTGATTCTTCAAATTAACGAGTGATGCCTTCTTTTTTTCTTGCTCGGTTTTTTTACCTTCTAAATCTTTCTTTGCTGTTTCAAGTTCAGCGAGTGCTGACACTAAATTTTTTTGCATGTCAGCAATGTTTTGAGAATGAGAAATAACATCTGAAATTGATTGTCCGCCAACAACACCCTGCATATAATCAATCGCATCATTACGTTGAAGCGCCCGTAACAAGCTTGCAATCCATTCACGACGCTTCGTAATATCAATCTCTTTATTGGTGATACCTAACCCTAAAATCCTCAACTCAGCATTCGTCGTATCAATTTGTAAGTTAGTACTTTTAATTTCAAGATTCGTACGATCAATGCGCGTTTGAATAAGATCAAGCTGTCCTTTCAACGTAGAAATATCTTTTTGTTTGGCAGTTATAGCTTGATTATATGTATCAATTTTTCCTTGCAGTTGTTTAACCTCAGATTTTTTTGCATCAATTTGGTCTTGCAGCTCATCAGCGTGAGCAATTTGAGCAAAACAAAAAACCGAAAGCCACAAGCAGAATAAAAAACGTGGTATAAGGTTTCCCATATACCACGAGTATAGCACATCTTAGACCGACCGTGCAGCAAACTTATCCAGTGCAACGGTAATGCGTCGTAAAACTTCATCCTTTCCCAACACTACTGCGATTGCAAGTGGTGGTGGTGATTGATCAAGTCCTGACAATGCATAGCGTAACGGCCACAACACATCGCCATTCCCCTTCCCTGCCTTTTCTTTATATGCTTCAACGAGTGCTTCCAAGCCAATCAAGGTAAAGTCTTCATACTCACCAATGAGTTCACGAAGGTCGCGTAAAACAGCGGCACTCTCCTGTTCAGTCGCTTTTTTCCATACGACGCGCGTTACATCATAGTCAGGCAAGTTCACCAAAAACTCTGCAGCACTATCAAAATCAGATAAAACTACCAATCGATCTTTCAAAAGTTCACAAGCACCGGCAAACAACGATTCAGACATTGATAGCTTGGTGTAAGGCTGTAACCGTTTCTGTAATTCAGCAACGGATAATTCCTTAATATATTGACCATTCAACCAATCCAATTTTTCAAAATTAACAATACTTCCCGAAACATTCACCGCATGTAAATCAAACAAATCAATCAACTCCGCCATGCTATATTTTTCACGATCAGCTGAAGGATTCCAACCTTGCATAGCAAGAAAATTTAACAAAGCTTCCGGTAAGTATCCCTTATCCATGTATTGTTGTACCGAGACGTCACCCTTACGTTTTGATAATTTCTTACGATCACTACCCAATAATAAAGGTAAATGTGCAAAACGTGGCGCCTCCCATCCAAATGCTTGGTACAGTAATACATGTTTTGGAGTTGAAGAAATCCATTCCTCTCCGCGAATAACATGCGAGATTTGCATCAAATGATCATCAACAACTACCGCTAAATGATATGTTGGGAATCCATCAGATTTCATCAATACTTGATCATCAACGTCGCGATTCAAAATACTGATAGGGCCTCGAACCATATCATCAAAAGTGGTTGTGCCTTCCTTGGGTACTTTCAAGCGCACTACCAATCCACTGGTCAGATTTCGCTCACGACAATGACTGTCATATCCTAAGTGCTGCTTGGTTGCTTCTTGTAATGCGCGCATTTCTTCTAGGCGTTCACTACTACAATCACACCAATACGCCGCACCACTTCCCAACAATTTTTCAACATGTTCCTTATATATATCAAGTCGTGCAGATTGAATATAGGGACCAAAATCACCTTTCTCAGTTCCATCAATTTGGGGACCTTCATCAACCGTTAATCCTGCCCACGCTAAGGTCGATAAAATAACTGCCTGCGCATCAGCAACAAACCGTGTTCTATCAGTATCCTCAATACGAACAATAAACTTCCCACCCTGTTTTTTAGCAAAAAGATAGTTATACAACGCAATAAATAGTGTTCCAATATGGAGGTATCCCGTTGGTGACGGTGCAATACGAACTCTCACGTTATTCATAGGAAACCGGATAAAATAAAGCTATACAAGGAAACACAATAACAGCCTTCACTATACGAGAAAATCTGCTGGGTTGCAACCACAATCTCCACATCCATTCTAAGCCAAAGGATGACACCCAGTGTGGTGCACGCGGCAATACACCCGCAATCATGTCGAATGCACCACCAACTCCCATAGTGAGCAGAGCACCATGTTTAAGTAATTCATGTCCCAACAATTCCTGTTTATACATCCCTAATCCAATAAAAACTGCGCTACCAGGAAAGATTTGTTGTGACAACTCCTGTGCATACGCAATAATTTCAGCATCTGTCTGTAACTGAGGTGCTACCACCGGAGTAATATTTTTTAAGGGAAAAGTATGTGCAGCAGGAAAAACGTGCTCATTGCCCACATATACAATAGGAACTGAAAGATCGTTCGTCAGTTGTTGTAACAGAGCAACTCCCGTAATACGCGGCACAACACATCGCTTAAAGCGCAGTACGAGTTGTAATCCAAATCCATCTACCACGCCAAAATCTGCAATTCGTAATAATTCCTGGTAAGAGGCATTGCTTCGTCCCATCAACAACATCTCAGGATTGGGTGTTGTAATATAGAGTGATCGCCCCTGAGAAAATGCAGCCAAAATAGCCCGCAGTAAAGCCGGATACGTAAGATTAGAAATGGTGGCACCCATGAATTTCATAGGTAAACTATACCAAAGACACTAAAATTTGTCCCCTCTTGTCGATTTTCCGTCAAAATGGTACATTAGCAGTCAAGGATAATGACTGCTAAAACTACTATGATTCCAAACAATTTTACCAACAAATCACAAGAAGCTTTACATCGAGCCCACGAAATTTCCTCTGAATTTGGCCAAATGCAAATAGAAACTCCTCATATTTTTCTTGCATTATTAGAACAAGAGGATGGTGCGGTTATGTCAGTATTAACGAAATTAAATGTTGATACTGATCGTTTAGAAAACACCATTGTTACCCTCATCGAAAAACTCCCCAAACAACAAGCTTTTCAAAATGCCGTACCGATCGGCCAAGTATATCTCTCCCCTGATACGCTCCAAGTACTGGAAGCATCAGGCGTTGAAGCCTCAAAAATGAAAGATGAGTATATTTCAACCGAACATATTTTGTTAGGCTTTCTTGCGGTAAAAAATGGTTTACAAGGAATTTTAAAACATTTCCACATTAGCTACGAAGCGGTATTACAAACATTAGTAGAAGTACGTGGTAATCAACGCGTCGACAACGCAACTCCAGAAACCAAATATCAAACCTTAGAAAAATACGGAAAGAATTTAACTGAACTCGCCCGCAAAGGAAAACTTGATCCCGTTATTGGTCGTGACGAAGAAATTCGCCGTGTCATGCAAGTAGTTTCTCGTCGCACCAAAAACAATCCCGTATTAATTGGTGAACCAGGTGTGGGAAAAACCGCAGTTGTGGAAGGATTAGCACAACGCATTGTCAGTAACGATGTTCCCGAAAACTTACTTGATAAAGAAATCGTGCAATTAGATATTGGAACCATGGTTGCGGGAACGAAATTCCGTGGTGAATTTGAAGATCGTCTCAAAGCAATATTAAAAGACGTTGAAAAATCAAACGGTCGCATCATTTTATTCATCGATGAAATGCACACCCTCGTGGGTGCTGGCTCAGCAGAAGGTTCCATGGATGCGGCAAACTTATTGAAACCAGCACTCGCTCGTGGTGAATTGCGGGCAATTGGTGCAACAACCCTTCGTGAATACCAAAAACATATTGAAAAAGATCCTGCATTGGAACGACGCTTTCAACCAGTCATGATTGCCGAAAGTTCTATCGACGATACTATCGCTATTTTGCGCGGTATCAAAGAAAAGTATGAAGTGCATCATGGGGTACGTATTACTGACGCTGCTGTCGTAAAAGCGGCAGAACTTTCAGCACGTTATATCAGTGACCGTTTTCTCCCCGACAAAGCAATCGATTTAATCGATGAAGCAGCAAGTGCACTCCGCATGGAAATTGACTCAATGCCCGCTGATTTGGACCGCATTAAACGTGATCAAATGCGTCTTGAAATTGAAAAACGTGCACTTGAAAAAGAAAAAGACACAGAAAGTCTTGAACGCTTGCAAAAAATTGAAAAAGAATTATCAGAAGCACGCGAAAAAAGTGCCTCTCTTGAATTACAATGGAAAAAAGAAAAAGAAATTATCTCAAATATTCGCACCCTCAAAAAGACCATTGATCAGAAAAAAGCTGAGAGCGATATTGCCGAACGAGACAGTGATCTCCAAAAAGTTGCCGAAATTCGCTATGGTGAAATTCCGACGTTAATAAAAAACGTAGAAGAAGAACAATACAAACTCAAAGAAGCACAAAAACATCGCAAAATTTTAAAGGAAGAAGTCCGCGAAGAAGACATAGCAGCAGTCGTTGCAAAGTGGCGCGGTATTCCGGTTGTTAGAATGCTTGAAGAGGAATCAAAAAAACTTAGTGAGATGGAAGACGCACTGCGTTTACGAGTGATTGGCCAAGATGAAGCAGTTATTGCAGTATCAAACGCCGTCCGTCGCTCACGCAGTGGCATTAACGAAGAAAAACGCCCCATCGGTTCATTCATGTTTTTGGGACCTACCGGTGTTGGTAAAACGGAACTCGCGCGAGCACTTGCTGAATTTATTTTCAATGATGAAAATGCGCTGGTTCGTGTCGACATGAGTGAGTACATGGAAAAACACGCCGTTGCTCGTATGATTGGTTCACCACCAGGATATGTTGGCTTTGATGAAGGTGGTCAATTAACCGAAACAATTCGTCGCAAACCTTACTCCGTGATTTTGTTTGATGAAATTGAGAAAGCACACCCTGAAATATTCAACATTCTCTTGCAAATTTTAGAGGATGGTCGTTTAACTGATTCTAAGGGTCGTGCCGTAAATTTCAAAAACACGATCATTATCATGACATCAAATGTCGGTTCAGAAGAAATCATGCGCCTCGTTGAACGAGGAACGATTGGATTCCACAATGGAAAAACATCGGCAAATGACCAGGAGCGTCAGATGCAAGATAAAGTTCGCGAAAGCCTCAAAGAACAATTCAAACCTGAATTTTTGAACCGCCTCGATGAAATTATCATCTTCCATCCCCTTTCACAGGAAACGATTGGTAATATTGCGAAGATTCATCTCGATAAAATCGTGCAACGCCTTAAGGAAAACAAACGTATTACAATTCAGTACACACCAGACGTTATCACCTTGCTTACCAAACAAGGATACGATCAAACATTTGGCGCACGACCACTACGCCGTTACATGCAACAACACATTCTCGATCCGCTCGCACTCAAAATTGTGAAAGGCGAAGTTGGTGAAGGAGCAACCGTAACGCTCGATGTGGAAAAAGATGCTATAACACTCTCATAACACACAAAACACCGCGACCACAATTGCGGTGTTTTCCTTTGATAGTAATTTCAAAAAATGGTACAGTAAAAAGGTATGAAACGATTACCAATTTTTATTGCACTTTCACTTATTCTTGCACCACTCCAACTCGTGAAAGCTGCCGAATTCAACCCAAATTTTATAATTTCTGACGCTGATTTAGAAAATCATCTCACCATGGATGAAACATCTATCCAACAATTCCTTAATGAAAAAACAGGAATACTCAAAGCAACTCTTTTTGAAGATGTCGATGGATCGATGAAAACAGCAGCACAAATCATTGCTTCTGCAGCAAAAGAAAATCAAATTAACCCTCGATTTTTGCTGGTCATGCTCCAAAAGGAACAAAGTCTTATCACGGATGATACCCCCAGTGAAAAACAAATCGCATGGGCAACCGGTTACGCAGTATGTGATAACTGTTTATTAAGCGACCCAAAAGTAGCAAAAAATAAAGGCTTCGCAAATCAAGTTCGCAGTACCGCCGCACTCATGCGATACTATATTGAAAATGTGCAAACAGCATCTTGGATAAAACGCAAAGGAGTAACCTACACCATTTCAAATACCGCCGTCACCCCTCTTTCAAACGCTACCGCATATCTCTACACGTACACTCCCCATTTACTTGGAAACCAAAATTTCTACAAAATTTGGAATACATGGTTTAAAGGACAACAATTCCCTGATGGCGTAATTGTACAAGTTCCCGGAAATCCCGACGTGTACCTCATTGAAAATGGTAAAAAACGAAGAGCAACAGGCATCGATATTATTCGCACATACTATGGCGATCAAACAGTATTAAGCGTCCGCCAAATTGATATTGATAGTATCCCTGATGGCGAGAATCTTCGCTTTCATAACTACGCATTACTACGCGCTGATAACGGCATAACCTATCTTAATGTTGATCAAGTGCTCCATCCCTTCATTTCAGAAGACGCGCTCAAAAAATTAGGATTTAACCCTGAAGAAATTATCAACGTGAAACAACAAGATGTAGCCCCCTACGACAAAGGTTCATTTTTAACTGCTAAATCAGTATATCCAACCGGCGCGCTACTAAAAGGACGTACTTCAGGCAAAATCTTCTACGTGCGCAATGGTGTGAAATATGAATTAAAGGATGCAGCACTCTTGAGCACCAACTTTAGTGAACAAAAGCCAGCACTCTTTAGAGATTCTGGTTTTGATAGTTTTGAAACAGGTATTGATATCGTGGTACAAAACGGCTCACTCATTACTGGAAAGAAAGATAAAACAATATACCTCGTTTCCAATGGATCACTACGACCATTTACCGACGACAAACAAGTAACCGCACTTGGTTTTAAAAAGGAAGATATCGTAACCATGACCGACACATACATCGCCACATTACCCAAAGGTGACGCCATGACGGCACAATAATATGTCATTACAGCTTGCAGCACTTACTCCCCACTTACCCATCTTACATGACGGGATTCGAGAGAGTGAAGAAAACCCTCTAAAAAATACCGTGATTGCGATGAAAAAAATCGCACAAGAATGCTATACTGCCAAAATAAAAACGGTGGTCATTATTGCTCCACACGAAGAACAATACGATGAAACGTTTGGGATCATTGGTACACCGACGGTCACCTCTTCCTATTTAGAATTTGGAGACGGTGTTTCAGAGGAAACATACCCCATAAATCTAAAACTTACTTCTCACATCATTGAGGAATGTAAAAATAATGATGTGACCATCTCGACGATTCCGTTATCACGCATTCACTACGGAACAGCAATTCCCCTCATCCCTATTAAGAAAGTGAACAAAAATATATCACTCGTGATTATTTCCCCACCCAAAAATGGATCATACGACCAGTTATTAAAATTTGGTTACATTTTAAAAGAGGTGCTGTTAATGAACAACGATAGAACAATTCTACTTGCAAGCGGTGAAACAACGCACACCAATGAAAAAGACGGTCTTCTTCCCTTCCATAAGGCTGCATCAACAGCACAAAGTCGTCTTATTACAGCTATCGAAGAATTAGATCCGGCACCGTTATATCGCATCGAATACAACCACATCGATGAATTAGGTATGTGTGTAACAAAACCAGCTGCCGTTTTATTAGGTTGTTTAAAAAATACCGCGCCCCACATCGAACGCCTCAGTTTTGAAACATATGAGGGCGTTGGTCTTGCAACCATTCTATATGCGCTGAATCGTCACACCCTATGATCGCGCACGTGAGTTTATTACGGCGCTTCACGGTGCGCTTTGATTATTTTGATTATCAATGCGATGAAACGTTTCCACCCATCGGTTCACTCGTTGAAGTTCCCTACCGCAACAAACGAGAACTTGGCATTGTTGTAGGTATTTCAAAAAATTCACCCATCACAACCAAACCAATCCATGGAGTGCTCTGTGAAAATTTTGTATCACAACAATCCATCTCACTCGCTAAAAAAATTGCCGAAACGTATCACGTATCACTATCAAACGTGTTACTATTAAGCATTCCCAAACTCCCCAAAAAAAATAAAGAAAGATTTGCATACACTCCTCATACATCGACACCGGGCAAAAATCCTCGCCACGAAGTGGTCATCTATCATCAAGATAGTGATCTAGTGCAACACTGTGAAATACTCGCACAAACTCCTGGCACACATCTCTTCATACTACCAACACAAACACATCACCATAAAATTCCAAATACCACCTTCATCAGCAACACAACCCCCAAAGAAGAAAAAAACGCCTATCTAAAAGCACTTCAATCTGAAGGTGTCTATTGCGGTACCCGAAGCACACTCTTTTTACCATGGAACAATTTACAGAGTGTTACTATTATTGATGAAGAACACGAAGGCCATAAAAGTTGGGAAAGTAACCCGCGGTATGACTCAGGAATGATCACCCAACTCATGCAACACGTGTTTCAAAACGACATCTACATATTTTCAAATTTTCCCAAAACGGAAACACTCTACAATCCTCACGTAACCAATCGCAAAGAATTACCCACCACAAAGCCAAATGCTGCTGTACTACTGACAACCACGCACGCCAAAATTCCCCCTCGTGTACAGGAAGTTATCGAAGAACATGACGGTCTTCTCCTCTACATAACACCCAAAACAGAAAAAATATCCTGTATGGTGTGTAATGACTGTAAAACATCCGTACGTTGTTACGAATGCAACACACCACTAGCAACGCAACGAGAACATTTATTCTGTAAAAAATGTAATCAATATTTTGAAGCGGGCATTTCATGTAGTAATTGCGGCGGCAGTTCCTTTTTTGAGGCAGGACGTGGTGCAGAAGGTATTTACCACCATTTACTCCAAGAGTTTCCCCAACAAACAATCACGCTCTACACCGCGCAAGACAAAAATGAAATCCCCTCAGAAGGAATCATGGTGGGCACTAAAATAGTGTTGGAAAAAGTACACGATAAAAAAATCTCCGCAATCATTATTGAAGAAGTCGACATCCTGTTGACTATTCCTGATTATCGCAGTTTTGATGGCGTCGGCAGCTTACTCTCACGAGCGCAAGAAGTCGCTGCAAAACATGGTGCGCCACTATATGTCATCTCGAAACTCAAAGAGAACGAACAATTATCACGAATCATAGGTCAAAAATTTGGTGCCTACTACCAAGAAGAATTATTACTACGGAAAAAACTACAACTCCCGCCCTATACCGTATTAGTAAGTATCGAGGGAAAAACAGTCCCACACTTCATCACCAAACTCCCCTTTGTGGAAATTAGTATGGAAAATAAGGCGCTCCTGAGTATTCCTCATGACCAATTCACCACAGCAATGCCCCGTATTCACGCAATACTTGATGAATGGTGTCTCGTTGACGTGAACCCGCTCCGTTTGATAGAATAAACTAAAATTACGATAAATTTCGTGTATGTACCCAGAAAAGCTCGAAATTCTCACCAACCCAAATCCCCTCTTGCGACGAATCAGTGAAGAGGTTCTTCTTGATGAAATCGCAACGCCAAAATTTCAAGAGTACTTAAAAAAACTCTTCGATATTATGCTAGAAAAGGATGGTATTGGTATTGCCTCCCCTCAAGTAGGAATTGCAAAAAGAATCGTAATCGTCTCAAACAATGGAAAAAATCACCAATTTCTTATCAACCCTGAAATAACCTGGGAGAATAAAGAAAAAACACCACTCCTGGAAGGTTGTCTTTCAGTGCCATCAATTTTTGGTATGGTGGTGCGCCCCAAAGGAGTGCACGTCAAAGCATACAATGAAAAAGGCGAAAAAATAAAAATTCAAGCAAGTGGCTACTTAGCAAAAGTTATTCAACACGAAATTGATCACTTACAAGGAATTCTCTTTATCGATCGTGCTGAGCAACTTGAAAACGAGCACGGCGAAATTCTCTAATATACACCTCTCTATGAATATTATACTCTGCGGTTCGTCAGCATTTGCGGTACCTATTTTTGAAGCATTAGCAACTGATGATCGTTTCACTGTCACGTCAGTTATTACGATGCCTGACGCCCCAAAAGGAAGAAAAAATATCATCACTCCAACTCCTGTTGGTTTTTGGGCAGAAGCGAATAACCTCACCATGCACAAACCTGAAAAAATATCAGATCCTGCAATCATTACAACACTTCGTAAAGAAAAACCGACCGTACTAATTATTGCAGCATACGGAAAAATAATCCCTGAGGAATTAATCGATCTTCCAACCCATAAAACAATAAACATTCATCCTTCACTCCTTCCCCGTCACCGCGGGCCATCTCCGGTACAGTTCACGATACTTCAGGGAGACGAAGTAACCGGAGTATCGCACATGGTCATTGATGCCGAAGTTGATCATGGTCCACTCATTGGCCAATATGAATACGCTCTCGATGGAACTGAACGAAGTGAAGAATTATTAGGTGTATTATCACAAATATCCAGCAGTCATATTGGCGACGACGTTGCACGATACATTTCTGGAGAAATAACTCCGTGCCCACAAAACCACACAAACGCAACGTTCACTAAATTTATAAACAAAGAAGACGGTATTCTTGATCCCCAAGAAAATGCAATCACACTTGATCGAAAAATTCGTGCACTTCAAACAAATGTTAGCACCTATTTTTTCTACAACAACAAAAAAATAATTGTTGATGAAGCGGTCATCGCACAAAAAAATGGAGAGACTGGCACGTTATTTCGCGACGATGAATTGGTTGGTCTCAATGTTGCAGACGGCTCGCTGTTATTTGAACGATTAAAAGTTGAAGGAAAAGATTTTGTCAGCGCTCTCGATTTCATGAACGGTTTTCAAATCAAGTAATGATGCAACCACCAACATCCACATTCCCAAGGGATGAAATAATAAGGGAGTAAATATATGGGTTATTAAAACAGTAAGAGTTATCGCTCTTGCTGTTTTTGTTTGTCCGCCGCGTGACAATCGAAATAAATAGTAGATTAAAAACAATGAACCAACACCTAACTTAACAAAGGAATCAAGGTAACCCCATTCAAATGATGTTTTTGTAACAACACCATCATTACGTGACTGCGCGGTATTCATAGATAATGCAGCACCAAAACCGCTACCAAACAACGGTCTTGCAACAATTGCCTTCCACAATACGGGCAACTGCTCAAACCGAGAAACGGTAGCGACTTCTGATGGTGCGCCAAGCGTTCGACTGCGCCATAACGCAGTATAATCTCCCTGATAACCACCCAGTGCCATACAACAAAATACCACCAAAAATCCAACCACACTTCCCACCACAACTCGCAAAAAAACCTTATAATCAAACAAGCTGAGATAAAGAACTGACACGAGAAGTCCTATCAACAAACT
>CAZUUO010000006.1:12039-28409 GCA_964622665.1 uncultured Gammaproteobacteria bacterium
AAGTATCCCCGTATCACCCAAAAAAATGGAACAAATAAGTAAGCATTACTATCGGCAATTATTGCTGAAATATTATTACCATAATAAAAACCCGCAAGAACCCCCACACTACACACAACCAAAAAAACATAATCAAAAATGGTAAGTTTCGGTATTTTTTCATAACCACGTATCACTCGTGCACCATACCCCAACAAAAACCAACCAAATAACACCATACGAAGCGATACACTTCCCCATGCAATCATTCTACCAAACGCACCATAGGACAACTCAACGACAAACAGTGACAAAGCAACAGAAGGAACAACATAACTAACAACCCCCATCATTAAACCAAACAACACCAAAATCGGAAGTAGTGTTACGGGGAAAAAATAAGAAAGCAAAGATAAAACTTCAAGTACCAATACCAAAATAACCCCCGTAGACACACTACGTTGGATTATGAAGGCCTCTAAAGAAGCTAGGTGTCTCTTTATACTAAATGCCATGTTTATCTCGTATAATACGCTCCGCAACTCGATACTGCTTTACTGCTGGTAAAAATGAAAAGCGATACAAAAAAGAAGGAATAAAAGTAGAAATACCTCCGGCATGCGGTTGCACACGAAAAAGGTACTCAGAAATCCAAAACGGTTTCGCACCAGCCTCCGTCATAGTCAGCCACAAATCCCAATCCTGAAAACGTTGTAAAGATTCATCAAACCGAGGGAAACTTTCACGACGCATGAGTGATGATGTGTGAAAAATATTATGCTCCTCTAATTTTTCACGAGTATACGGACCACACGTAAACTTTTTAAACCCAAAATAAAAAGAGCTGTAGACAATATCCACTTCAGGTTCTTTCATTAAAACATCATACATTTTTTCTATCGCATCCTTCTCCCACACAATATCAGCATCAGAAAAAATCACATACTCCCCAATACTCTCATCAAATCCTCGATTGCGGGCACGTGGCGCTCCCCCATTTTCCTGGCGCACCAACATCACGGGATACTCAAAATCCACAACAAAGTCAGGCAATGTTACCGGTTTTTTACTCCCGTCATCCACAACAATCACTTCAAAATCACGAAAGGTTTGCGCTACCAGCGACTTCAAGCACTGATGTAATTCAATCTCATGATTAAAGACAGGAATAATTACTGAAATTTGTGGAGGTTTCATACTATAGTGTTTCTAAATAATCATTAAACGGCTTGACGGTAACGGCGGGAGTAAATTTTTGTTCCACGCGTTCGCGCGCATACTTCCCCATCGCAACACGCATCTCTTGTTGTTCAAGCAACGTAATTAATACGTGTGACAATCGTTCGATATTAGTACTATCTACATGAACACCTGACTGTTCATGTTCTACAGCCTCAACAACACCACCCTCAGCACTGGTGACACTTGGCACTCCATAGGAGGCAGCCTCCAAAAACACCATACCAAACCCTTCAACATCACCAAGCTGAGAGCGTGCCGGCATTACAAACACATGTGCGCTACGCAATAATGAATCTTTACGATTTGCATCAACCTCCTGAGCAAACCACACATACCGATCCATACCCAAAGAAAAAGCTAATTTTTTTAAGCGCAATAAATCTGGTCCCGAACCCGCAACAACATATTTCACCTGCGGAACTTGCTTTACTACCGCAGGTAACGCAAGCAATACACTATCAATTCCTTTTCGAGGAATAAGACGCGCAATGGTCAACAACATAAGTGGCACTCCACGCTCATACGAAATCTGCTCTGGCAAGGTAAGAAGTGATGGGTGCACCACCATACTCTTATCATCACCAACTCCATACTTTTGCAAAATACTTTTAGTGTACTCACTATTACAAATCACAACCTCACTACGTCGCAATACTCTAGAAACCAAAAATTTCTTCCAAGCAGATGTAAGCGGAACCGCAATATCCAATCCATGACAAATCGTAACCAAGCGAGGAACACGAGATGAAAACAAAGATGCACACAGAACCATGAGACCAACCGGCAACACATGAGAAATAACAACAACGTCAAACGGACCTTCCCTCTTAATAGTTTTCAATATAGCAAATACACCTCGTAACCAACGAGGCCATATGAAACGAGAAAGAAGTCGGGCATAGGTAACTCCTTGCGCATCCTCCCCTTCCCCTGAAACCAAACAATGAACATCAGCAGAAACACCTGAGATAAAACCTGCTAAATAATTGGCAACCCCTCCCGCAAATGGAGGAAATTCAAGAGTTACCAGTAATACTCTTTTTAAACTCATATTATCGAAGTGCTTTCAAAAATTCAGGTACTGAAAATACGCGCAGAGCTGATAACAGCACAAGATACAGTATACCAAATACGCCCAAAAATGCTAAGAATGAAACAATAGTAATTCCCACAAAATGTAAACCAACAAATGATACACATAAACTTACGATACTCGCAAAGAAAACTTTAAGAAATTGGGAAAAAATTTCAGGCACAATTGCCCCAACAACAGTACGGGAAAAAAAATATCCACAAAAAAATAATACACCTTGCGCAATAAGCGCAGATATTGCGGCTCCAACAGCTCCCCAAAGTGGAATGAGCACAATATTACAAATAATATTTACTGCTAACGTCACACCCATACTCAATGTCTGAAGTTTAGCCTTGCCACTACCATTTAAATAAGCACCAAGCGGATAATCTAAAAAACCAAATAATAATGAAACAGCAAGAATTTGAAGTGGCAAAGCAGCTAAAATATAATTTGTTCCAAAGGCAATTTGCAGAATAGGTCGTGCAAAAACTGCCATATACAATGATAACGGTACACAAATAATCATGAGGTAATGAAAGCCTCCCTTGAGTAATTTTTGAGTTGCAACACTATCATGTGAAACTTTTGATAACGCAGGAAATAAGGAAGCAGATAGTGCAATGGGAATAAACTGTAATGAAAAAACAATCTTGGACGCAACGGCATACACCCCAACTGCCGCAAGGGTAGTAAAATGTTGCAACAACACCATATCGATTTGGGAGTATCCTCGAGAAAAAACGCCAGCCAAACCGAAGGCGACAGATCCAACGCCAATCAACTGCAAATCAGTACGCGAGGGAAACGCAACTGCCGCAAAAATACGTTTACGAGCAACAATCGTCCAGCTCAACACCACCTGTAGCAAAGAACCAAGCGAGAGCCCAACTATCAACCATACCGCATCAAATCCCTGCAGTAATCCAACCACACCAAAAATCAAACTAACCATTTGCCCACTTACCATACCAAGCGACTCATACTTTAACAGTTGTAAACCGCGCAGAATTCCATACAAAAAAACCTGAATTGCATCTAATACCATGACCACCATTGCAAAAGGTAGTAAACGCAAAATTGCCATCTCGTATGAAGAAAAAGCTGCAATACTTGAAACAACCACCATGGAAACAATAATCAACAAAAATTTGGTAAGTATTGCACCTCCAAACATTTTGGCACTCCCTTGTCCTGAAGAAACAATACGCGTAATAAACGGGGTTAAACCAAAATCTGAAATAATGGCACACAACGTCGTCAGTGATAACGCAAACGTGTATGCACCTGTCATGGCAACTCCTAAATGTCGCGCAACAACCGCAAAATAAATAAATGATAATACTTTAGAAATAACTAACGAAATGGTAAGGAATAAGGTATTTTTCACAACACTCATAGAGTATTACTCTAACACATCACCTCACATTTCAAAAGGTGCACTAAAAACAAAAAACTCCCATACGGGAGTCTTTGCAAGAATTAACGTTTGTTCCATTGTGGAGCACGACGAGCTTTCTTTAAACCTGGTTTTTTACGTTCCTTCTGACGAGGATCACGAGTTACGAATCCAGCAGCACGAAGCGCTGGTTTGTTTTCAGGATTCAAGATGATAAGTGCACGAGTAATACCGTGGCGAACTGCCTCACTTTGTCCAATGAGACCACCACCGACTACTTTAGCAGAAATATCAAATTCCTTTTCGCGACCAAGTTCTGCAAGCGGAGCGTTAACGGCTTGTTGCAAAAGTTCAGTTGAAAAATATTCCTTTAAAGGTTTACCATTTACGGTAATAACACCAGTTCCTCCAAGTTGCATACGAATGCGGGCACTAGCGCTCTTGCGTCGTCCAACTGCTGCAACCATTGATTGTGATTTTGTTTCAGACATATGTGAGACGTTAAGCGGTAATACTCATGCGTTTGATCATACGATCACGCAACTTATTTTTTGGCAACATACGATACACTGCCAAGTACAAAACACGTTCAGGTCGTTCTTGCATCATGCGTTTCCAAGGAATTTCCTTCAAACCGCCCAAGTAACCACTGACTGTGTAATGAACTTTTTGTTCTAATTTTCGTGGGTGAATTCCCATTTTTGACACATTCACAATTTCCACACTATCTCCCAAATCCCAGTTTGGTTGGTAAGTAACCTTGTGCTTACCTTGGAGCAAGATGCTGATTTGTGTTGCGAGACGTCCCGGTGTTTTTCCCGTTGCATCTATGGTGTGTTTGACACGATCCACCTTTGGTTGGATGAAAGGCATATTAATCTACAAATTCGATTACGGCCATACGCGCCCCATCGCCTTGTCGAGTACCGACCTTCGTAATTCGTGTGTACCCACCAGCGCGCGCTTTAAATTTTGGACCTAACACTTCAAGAACTTTTTTCACTGCTGACTCGCTGTATAACTTTGAAAGTAAACGGCGGCGTGCAAGCAATGTATCGCTCTTTCCTAAAGTGACAAGACGTTCCACAATGGGACGAATTGCTTTTGCTTTTGCTTCAGTAGTATGGATGCGTTCGTTGAGGATCACGCTTTGCGCTAAATTGCGCAAAAGTGCCTTACGAGGAGCCTTCTCGCGTCCAAGCACTACTGTTTTATTTCTATGACGCATATTCGGTTGGGACTATTTTTGTAACTGACTAAGAACGATATTGAAATGTTCTACCAAAATGCTGGTTGCTTGAGTAAGCGCTGCCTTTGGTTCAATAGTTCCATCAGTTTCAATAGTCATGATGAGTTTTTCGTAGTTTGTTACGTCACCAACACGGACATTTTCAACGGTATAACCAATGTTCTTAACAGGGTTATAAATTGAATCTACCGCAATGGTTCCGAGTTCCAAACTTTTTGTATCACGATTTTCAACAGGTACATATCCACGTCCAGTAGCCAAGTGCAATTCCATGTGGAATTCAGCTTTATCATCCGTCAATGTTGCAATAACACATTCTGGATTACCTACTTCTACATCTGCATTTTTTTCAATATCAGCTGCAGTAACCACTTTTTTACCTTTTACATGAAGTGTTACGCGGGCTTCATCGGTGTGAAGTTTAAAACGAAGTTGTTTCACATTCAAAATGATTTCTGAAACATCTTCCTTCACATGATCAAGTGACATAAACTCATGTGGAGCGCCCTTAATTTTCACTGCAGTAACCGCAGCACCCGGCAATGATGAAAGCAATACGCGGCGTAATGCATTACCAATTGTTGTACCGTAGCCAAAATAGCATGGTTCAACGATAAGCATCGCGTTGTTTGGATTTTCACTGCCTTCGATGCGAACACTGCTTGGAAGAAGGAACTTATCCATAGTGGGTATGTAATAACCGTGAGGTTAGTTAATTAGCGTGAATAAAACTCAATAACTGAGGTTGCATTAAAGGTTTGTGCGACGTCTTGAGCAGTTGGTGTGCTACTCACTGTAACCGAATGCTTTTCTGGAATGATTGAAAGGAAACTTGGAGCTTGCAATTTCGCCATACGTGCAGTCATTGCTGCAAGTCCGGCTTCTTGAATAGCACCTTCCTTTAAACCTATCTCTTCTCCAACACTAGTTTGGTATGAAGCGATAGTAACTGGCTTACCTTTGACAGTAATTAAACCATGAGAGACAAGCTGACGAGCTGCTGCACGTGATGGCGCAAAACCTGCACGGAACACGACGTTGTCGAGGCGAAGCTCGAGGAATGCGTGTAAGGTATTGGTTGAGTTTCCAGTTGTTGCAATAGCTTCATCAACGTAAGCGCGGAATTGTTTTTCGAGTAAACCGTACAAATTCTTTGCTTTTTGTTTTTCTTTCATTTGTTTACCGAAATCAGTCATCTTTCGGTTCTTTGCATTTCCTTGGGTAGGACCATGCGTTCCTGGTGGAAAGTTGCGTGATACCATCGGACACTTTGAAGTGAAACATTTGTCACCTTTGAGGAACAATTTTTCACCGGCACGACGGCAAACGCGACACTTTGGGCGGGTATTTCTTGCCATAATGTTCGTTTATTAGATGCGTCGTTCCTTACGACGTCGGCAACCATTGTGTGGTACCGGAGTCAAGTCTCGAATCGACAACACATTGATATTGTTAGCGTGGAGAGCACGGATAGAAGCCTCACGACCTCCACCGATTCCCTTCACAAATACATTTGCGTCTTTTACACCAAAATCTTTCATTTTTTCAGTGACAGTTTTGGTAAGTAATGTTGCAGCATATGGAGTTGCTTTCTTTGGACCTTTAAATCCTGAAGCACCAGCACTTGCCCAAGCAATCGTATTTCCTGCTGGATCGGTCACTGTCATGATGGTGTTGTTAAACGTTGCCATGATGTGAACGTGAGCAAGAGGTACTGAAGTGACAGTCTTTTTCTTTTTCTTAGCTACAGCTTTTTTTACTGCTTCCATAGATTAGTATTAAGTTGCACTTGGAGCACCTTTACGGCCACTTCCCATAGTTTTACGGACATTACCACGGACTGTACGACTGTTAGTCTTTGTGCGTTGGCCGCGGACTGGAAGTCCACGTTGGTGACGGATACCTCGATGTGCCTTAATGCCTTTCAAACGTTGAATGTTTGCGACAATTTGACGCTTCAAGTCACCTTCTACCACCAATGTTTTTTCAATATATTCGCGAACAAGTGAGATTTCCTTTTCCCCAATTTCCTTGAGTTTTAAGGTAGCATCTACACCAAATTGTGCCAAAATGGTCTTAGCATTTTGAATACCGACACCATAAATCGCTGCCAAGGCGTATGGTGCGCGTTTGTTTTCGTTGAGATTTCTCCCTGCAATACGTATAGCCATATATTTTATCCTTGACGTTGCTTATGACGTTTGGTTTTGCAAATCACGAGTAATTTCTTTTCGCGGCGAATAACGCGACAGTCCTTACATCGTGGCTTTACTGAAACGTGGACCTTCATAATAAATAATTTTTAGTCAGCGGGCGTATTGCCTAGCTGACTTATATCAATATGTTGAGCGTGCGCAAATACTATACAAAATTAAGGGGAAAACGTCAATAGTAGCTTGTCCCCACCACTAAAACCCCCAAAAAACAAAATATCTCCAAAATTGGAGATATTTAATGATTAATAGCGATAGGTGACGCGTCCCTTAGTGAGGTCATATGGGCTAAATTCAACCCGAACCTTATCCCCCCCAATAATTCTGATCTTATTGATACGAAGCTTACCCGCTAAGTAGGCAATAATAGTTTGACCACCTTCAAGCACAATACGAAACTTTCCCCCCGGCAATAGTTCATCTACTAAGCCGTCCAAGGTAATGGTATCTTTTGATGAAATTTCACTCATAGTTTATATAGGGCAAAGTATAACAGAATTTACACACCTTGACCAGTTACTGCTTTAATACGTCTAATACCAGCAGAAACAGCCTCCTCTTTCACTATCTTAAAACCACCAATCTCTGAAGTATGCGCAACATGGGGGCCACCACAGATCTCCGCACTAAAGTCCCCAACTCGGTACACCTTAATTTTGTCCCCCACTTGCGCATAGGTATCTTCAAACAAACCAATAGCTCCTGATTTCTTTGCCTCCTCAACCGTCATCATATCAAACACAACGGGTAAATTTTTTGAAATTTGTTCATTCACAATTTTTTCAACAGCAGCAATTTCCTCATCCGTCATTTTTGCACCATGTGAAAAATCAAAACGTAATCGTTCAGACGTAATGTTTGATCCTTTTTGCGCAACATGATCACCAAGCACCATACGAAGCGCCTTATGCAATAAATGAGTCGCAGTATGACCATGAATGGTTTTAGGGGAAGAATCAGCGAGACCTCCCGCAAATTTTTGACCAGCTCCCTGACGTGATAAATCTTGGTGAGCCTTAAAAGCTGCCGCAAAGACTTTGCGATCAACAGTAATACCCTTTTCTTGTGCAAGCTCCAACGTTAATTCCAACGGAAAGCCAAACGATGAGAAGAGTAAAAATGCATCTTCACCTGATAATGCACCCCCAGTTTTCTTAAGAATCTTTTCAAATTCTCGTTCACCTTGTGCAAGAGTATTTCCAAATTTCTTTTCTTCTTTTGCTAATTCAACAAAAATCTTGTCTTGATTGCGCTGCAATTCACCATATACACCGTCATACATCGCAATCACCACTCGTGCCAATTCAACACAAAAGTCATTTTGCAAACCTAACTTGCGGCCATGACGAATAGCACGGCGCAATAAACGACGAACAATATACCCTTGATCTACGTTTGATGGAACAACACCACGATCATCACCAATAATAAACGTTGCCGTTTTAATATGGTCAGCAACAACTCTCATAGCTTTTGTTGTTTCATCATGTTCACCATAGCGAGGCGCACCCAATTCTTCCATACGAGAAAACAAAGGTAGAAACAACTCCGTTTCAAATACCGTTTGTTTGCCTTGTACTGCCGTAGTAATACGTTCAAGTCCCATGCCCGTATCAACATTCTTTTTTGCTAATAATGAAAGCTCACCGGTTACCGCATCGCGAGAAAACTGCATGAACACATTATTCCAAATTTCTACCCAGCGATTGTCTGCAGGATTATATACCGCTGGTGCGTCTTCAACACCAGTCCAATAAAAAATTTCGGTATCAGGACCTTGAGGACCTGGATGCTTTCCCCCAGCTGGCCACCAATTATCTTCCTTTCCTAAAAATACAATGCGTTCATCAGGAATTCCCATTGATTTCCAAATCGCAACCGATTCCTCATCACGTGGTGTTGCTTCATCTCCTTCAAAAACGGTAACGGCAAGACGTTTTGGTGACAATCCTAAACCGTCTACCGAATCAGTCAAAAATTCATAACTCCAGGTAATTGACTCCTTCTTAAAATAATCTCCCAATGACCAATTACCCAACATTTCAAAAAAGGTAAGATGACGATTATCCCCCACTTCATCAATATCTCCCGTACGCACACACTTTTGTGAATCTACCAATCTATTACCTTGCGGATGGATCTCACCAAGTAAATATGGAACAAGGGGATGCATACCTGCTGTAGTAAACAAAACAGATGGGTCATTCTCAGGAATAAGCGAAGCAGAAGCAATCGCAGTATGCCCTCGTTTTACAAAAAAATTAATGAATTTTGAACGAATTTCGTGTGCAGTCATAAATAAATTTTCAGATACTCCTATTATCCGTATTAGTTTTCTAAAAATCAAGAGGAGAATTACATAACAACGCCCGCTCCCAAACACTCGTCATCTCGATAAAAAACAGCAAATTGCCCGGGAGTCACTTGCTTTTGAGGTTCTGCAAACGTCAAACGATATGCAACCCCACTTTTCTCCAACGTGGCCAATACCGGAGTTGCCCGATATCGAAGAGCAACCTCTAAGTCACCTTCAAAAACCTCGTCCGAAATAAAATGGACATTCTCAAGATCAACATGACTTGCAAATCGAGCAGGATCATTATCAGTTGCAACAACTAATTCGTTTTTCTCAACATCCTTGGATACCACAAACAACGGTTCAGAATAGGCAACATCAAATCCGTGACGCTGACCAATGGTATAATTATGTAACCCGTCATGCTTCCCCAGAACTTCCCCATTTGGCAACACAATATTTCCCGGTTTTGGAGAGATATACTCACGCAAAAAATCCGGCATGGAAACTTTCCCCACAAAACAAATTCCGCGGGTAGATCGTTTGTCAGCAATTTCCAGTCCAATTTTTCTTGCGATTTCACGAGTCTCTTCTTTTTTCATTTCTCCCAAAGGAAAAAGAGTGTGAGACAATTGTTCACTCGTTAATTGACTCAAAAAATATGATTGATCTTTATTACCATCAATTCCCTTCAACAAATGAAACGTTCCCGAATCTTGAACAACACGTGCATAATGCCCGGTCGCAATAAAATCAGCACCATGTTCACGCGCCTTCTCCCAAAATAAATCAAATTTAATAGTACGATTACATACGATGTCACCATTGGGAGTTCTACCCTTCTTATACTCATCAATCATGTATCCAACAACACTCTCACGATATTCTTTTTCAAAATCAAAACTAATCAACGGAATTTTCAAATGTGCCGCAACCGCCATCGCATCACGACGTTCATCAATCCAACACGGACTTTTACCCGAATCTCCCGACCAATTTTTCATGAATCCAGCGATAACATTAAAACCGCGTTCCTTTAAAAGGTACGCGGCAACAGCACTATCAACTCCCCCTGATAATCCAATCATCACTGTTTTCATAGAGTAAACCTATACTATCGAAAAAACCAAGATAAATCAAAGGTTTTACAAAGTATCACCCAAACTACTCAGTTGGAAGCAACGCAGTAGAATAATGTTGTGTTTGGGGACGAGCGTAAAAATGAGCAAATGGTTTTCCCGGGACAACATGATGAGAGACGCAGCGCGCTTCATAACTTTCGCTTGAACCAATCATGACGACAGGATTTTGATAGGGTGCCGGAATACCACCAATGAGCCGTTGTGTGCGACTTGCATCTTTCCCACACTTAACACCGTCATGGCTGTAGGTACAAATAGCCGACAACTTAACAATATAATCAGCCTTCACCAAAAGTTCAGCAAATGATAAATGGGAATCAGCAAATTGAAAAGGTTCAGCCCGAAAATCAAGATTGAGACCAGCAACAATTACTTCCTTCCCTAAATCAATCAATGTCGATAAAACCGCTAAAATAGCGCCATCAAAAAATTGAATCTCATCAAACACAAATACTTCGTTACTTAAATCAAGGAGTGAAACTACCTCATGAGAATACGTTGCAGCTTGTCCATCAATAAAAAATCCATCAAAGGATGCAATTTTATCATTGGGAGCATATCGTGCATCGGCGATATATTTAAAAATTTGCACTTTCTTACCACCAACCCGTAACCGATTAACTCGACGAATAAGATCCGCAGATTTTCCTGAAAACATGGGCCCCGTAATGACAGTTAACATAGTTAGTTAGCAACAATAGATTCTAATTGAGTAATACGCTTTCTGACACTATCTTGACTTTGATCTAACTTCCAAACCGACTTATACATGTCTAACGCTTCTTTGTACGCACCTTTCTTATCAAGCAACACCGCTAATGCGTATAATGCGTTAACATTCTTTGGATTTGCGGCAATTGATGCACGAAAGGCTTGCTCAGAAATTTTAAAGTCATCCCCCTTATTGCGATTATACAAAATCCTTCCCACATGAAACAAGTACACACTATCACTTTGTCCACCGTACACCATCCCCTTCTGCAATTCAGTCACCGCATCATCAATTTTATTTTCGCTTTCCAATACCTGTGCCAGACCAACATATCCATCTAAATAATCCTGCTTTAATTCAATAGCCTTAATCATGTGGTCCTTGGCTTCACTCTTTTTGCCCAACTGCAACTTAAGTAAACCTAAACGTACTCGCAATTGAGGACTTAATGGTTCAAACTCAACTGCCTTATCGAGTGCCCCTTCAAGCCACACATCAATACCTTGTGCAAAGGGACGCGCATTACTATACATGTCAGCCAACAAACTCCACGCCTGGCCATTTTCAGGAATAATACTCGTAGCAGTTTTAGCTGTATTTACCGCTTGTGCAACGAGCGACGAAATTAATTCCTGTGGTGGTTCTTTTTCGGTAGTTGCTATTCGTTTTGCTTCTTGCAAATAAGCCTGTGCTAAACCTAAGTGATATCGAGGATTTCGTTGATAGTAGGTCACCGCCTTTGAAAAATTTTGTAACGCTCCTTTTGAATCCCCTGCTAACACACCTTGCGCATAATAATACTCAGCCAAATAAAATCTCACGCCAAAAACCAATGCAACGATCGCAAACGAAACTGAAAGAACTAATCCAAACGAATACAAGAATGAATATTGTGGACTGGTTTTTAATGAAATACTAAACAATGGTTCACTACCGGTTACACGCAGTATCATGGTAGCAAGTAATGCAATCGTAATAATAAAGATAAACCAAGAAACAATTCCAGCATGTCCTAAGAAGAAAGAACTTGCAATAACCATCAACGCCGAACTTAGTGCCAAAAATAAAGGCAATTCTTCTTTATCAAGCAATTCCCCTTTTCGTCGTTCCAATGTTGATAACATGGCAAAAATATATCCCGCAACCAACAAAATAATTCCTGAAAATCCAAGCAAACCTAAAATTCCTGTTTCCGTAATCACACTAAAGAACGTTGACTGTGGTTTACTAAAATGTAAATTCCAGGCAACCGAACTTGCATTGATTGTTGACGGTCGATGCAACGCAAACGCATAGCTAAAGGTAGTAGGTCCACTTCCTAATACAAAATCTTTAATTGAAGAGGTGAGAGTTTGATACGCTGTGTATCCTGATTCAGAAATTCCCAATGAAATTTCTACCGGCAAATTACGCTTTACCATTGCCGGTGTGCCAATAAACAACAGTAACAACACAACCGTTAACATACTAAACATCCCCGTAACCAAACTACCCCGAAACACTTGCGGGTGGGTTAACGCGATAGACAAAACAAACAACAAACCAACTACCAAAGAAATGTACACTGGCGTAAAACCAAAACTAACCAACATACCAAAAAACACAATAGCGATCACGAGGCCTGCAATAAATACCCGCAACGATGTTTGTTTAAGAGAAATATACGATAACACCGCAATGAGCACCGCACTCAAAAGATATCCAAATTCCGCATTAGAAAGCGAGACGGTATTGCTAATACTAAACGTGTTAAGATACGCAAACACAATGGGTACCACTGAGGCAACAACAAACAAAGCAAGCGCTAATACAATTCCAATTCCTACCGAAGATGCCAGCATCAAAGTCTGCTGCTTTGTTTCAACATATTCAACCAACAAAAAGTACAGCAGTCCTAAAAACAAAAATGCTAAACTGGTAATTTGTAACGAAGAATAATCACCCAAAAAACTCATGCCAACATCAACAGAGAAAAAACTAGCAATCAATAAAACAACAGCATACCCCGCAATCGCAATCGCAAAAGGGCTTTTCTTGATTGAAAATATTCGTGAAGAAACCCGATCCAACACAAACAATAACAACAACACGAGAGTCACCCCATACAAAAGAAAATGTTTGGGAACTTCGAGCACATCAAGGGTCAGTGGTAAAAAAAACGAAGGAAGTATAATCGCAAGTCCACTAACCGTGTACAAAACAATTTTAGAAACAAGTCCTGGTGAAATTATTCCTTTCATAGTTATTTTGTTGAACGAGGTTTTTGATGTAATGCATCATTAAGTGAAATTCCTGGCGTTGAATCATCAACCAAAAGCGAGGGTGTCCCCTGTGAACGCATAGGTGCTTCAGTTTCAAGTGCTTTACGGGCTTGTGTTTTAGCAACTATCTTATCGCGATGTTTTGGAAAACAATCATCACAAAATACTGGTTTACCCTCAACTGGACGAAATGGTGGCGTAAATGTTTTGCCACAATCATCACACTTCGTAACAATCGGTGGTTTTTTGGTAAACTCCTTACGTTCCATTTGCACTTTACGAGAAGCAACCGCGCTATCATGTAACGCAGCACGCCATCGAATGATCTTATCCTCAATAACCGTTTTGGGAGTTGAATATCGTTCACGAGAAACTTTAATAATATTTGGTCCAGACCCCGTAGGTTTAGAAATAGGTGGTAGCGTGGTAGCACTAAACGGTTGCGACGCTGCTCCATCAATCATCAAACGCAAATACATTTGATGTTTCGCAAGGGTCACCAAATCATTCTTCATGAAGTATGGTTCAAACTCCTTCTCCAAAAATTCTGCATCGAGTGCACCAACCCGCAAGGTAATAATTGTACCAACATTCCCAAACACCGCATCACGAAGCACCGTAGAACCACCAACTTCCAACTGCGCAATGTACTGATGGGTAATGGTTAAATTTAAGTGAAACTTACGAGCCTCTGACAAAATATTTGCAAAACTTTCCGTTGCAAAATTTTGAAATTCATCAACGTACAAATAAAAATCACGGCGGTCTACCTCAGGAATTTCAATACGTTCCATGACTGCCAATTGAATCTTGGTAATCAACAACCCACCAAGCAATCGCGAATTTTCTTCACCAATTCTTCCCTTTGATAAATTCACAATCACAATTTTCCCATCATCCATCATCTCTCTCAAATTAAACGTAGATTTAACTTGAGAAACAATGTTTCTAATAATCGGCGCACTTAAAAATTGCCCAACTTTATTTTGAATTGGCGCAATTGCCTCTGAAGCAAATTTTTCAGTATAGTTTGCAAACTCATCCTCCCAAAATCCCCGCACAATAGGATCCTTCAATTGTGAGACGACTTCATCTCGATATACTTTATCAGCTAAAATACGTGAAATACCCAGTAACGTAGAGTTAGGAACTTCAAGCAACGCATAAATACAATTTTGCAAAATATATTCCATGCGAGGACTCCATACATCAGGCCAAATTTTCTTAAACACTCCCATGAGTCCCGCCGCCAACAAATGATCTTTAGATTTATCAACTGATTCAAACACATTAAAGCCAACAGGAAAATCTAAATCAGCCGGATTGATATATAATACGTCATTAATACGGTCAGGTGGTATATGATCTATAATTTTCTCAGCAGTGTCTCCATGCGGATCGATATAACAAACTCCCCTACCCGCTTCAATATCTTGAATCACCATGTTTTCCAGGAGGGTAGTTTTACCCATACCCGTCTTCCCTAAAATATACACATGGCGACGTCTGTCATCAGTTTTAATTCCAAATTTAATGTCTTGATTACGAAAATTGGTCGTACCAAAAAACGCAATCTCATTTCTCTTGTCAGGACCGTAGTCACTCATAAAAGTACTATTTCGAGCACAAATGCCCACAGCTATATAATACCAAGCCACGAGGCTTCTGCGAAGAGGGCAAGCAAACATTGAAAAAAATGAAAAACTATGCTATAGATATGCTCATCCTTCAAAAGGAGTGCACATGAAACAACAAACCACAAAAGAAAAACTGGAGGTGGCCGAAAAAAATGCACCAATCCTCTACAAAAAATAAAACCCCCGCACGCGGAGGTTTTTTTATTTATCTACCGAGAATTTCTGCAGGAGGTTCAGACTTCTTAAACTGTGTCTTCTTAAGTGATGGCGTTCTCGACAAAATTGGGAAATGCCAAATCGTCGCCAACTCTTCAATATTCAACACATACTCAGGTGTTCCACTCCAAATCGAACGTGATTTATACCATGAAACCAACCGTTCCTTTCTCCAATTTTTTCGCATGTCCGTCATGACATAGTGCGCTGTCACCGCCGTTTTCTTCATGTCAGGAATAATCGCGTTCATGTCATCTGTATTGATTTGCTTGATTGCACCCACGATTGAATTCACTGCTTTTGCCTTACTAAAATTTGGTTTCTTACCAACGTACAAAATACGCACCTTACAATTAAACCCAATTTTCGACAATTTTCGTTCAACAGCTTCCAAACGTTCACGTTCACGCGGAGATAATTGTAAAATTTTAGGCATGCCTTCTTTTTTCTTCTCTTCATGATGTTCACCACCACCGGTAATTGCATCACCCAGCGCTGAAGCTAAATTACTAGGAACTGACGCAACTTTCGACATCATACCCGGTTCAGGATGTTTTGCCTCACGACCCGTAATCTTATTAATGATCGCCTCTCCCCCATGTTTCCACTCGATACCAATTGGTTTTACTAACAATTGAAACCACAATTGTTCACCGGGGCCCATACGACTCATGGTTTCAAGAAATGCATGCATCGGGTCAAGATATTCACCGGTACGCATGTCTTCAAATTCTTTATACGTGCGAATCGGATAATATTGAGAATTTACCAATTTAAAATCTGCGCCCCATACATCCCACTCAGGATGCGGATAATGATCAGGAATTTCCTTAGTATAATCCTCAACTTCGGTAATTTCGGCATCAGGATATTGTGCATACACCGCTGCTTCAATCAAATTGCGAAATCCCTTTTCAGTCCAAATAAGAAATTGTACATATCCTTCAAT